>DAOUIB010000496.1:0-4366 GCA_034428275.1 Anaerolineae bacterium | reverse complement strand
AGAGGCAAGCGGTCGCGGCGGCGGACACGGACACGGTCATGAAGCGGAAGGGCAGGGCGTTGGGCGCCCGTCCCTGGCCGGGCAGGGGCGACTCTGTGACCTGGCCAAAGTCAGTACGCAGAACGCCGGGCCTCGAGGCATTGGACTCCTGATGCTCGCCAAGGCGCCAGCGCAGAAACTCTTCTTTGTCGCTGCCGGGCGGCAGGTTGTAGAGCACGGTCAACCGAATCACGGAGACCTCCTTTACAAAAAGTCACAGCGTCGAGCCTGACATGTTGCAGCGGATTTTGCAACGCCTGCGGTCAGGAAGTACACTTTCGCCGGGTTCCAAGACCAAAGGGAGCATTTAAAAATGCACAGAAAAGTGTCACTGTTCATTCTGCTGGCCATGGCGTTGGCCCTGCTGATGCCGGTGGCGGCGCAGGACGGCCCCAGAATCGCCGTGTTGCTTCCGCTCGGCAACAATGAGTACGTGCGCAATTTCGCGCTTGGCGTACAGGACGTCGTTGAGGGCGCGGGCGGCAGCATTGCGGAGTATGACGCCGGTTTCAATCTGGAGGAGCAGATCAACCAGATCGAAGACGTCATCACCTCCGGCGATTTCGACGCCATCGTCCTTTACACGGTTGACGGCGTCGGCATCACGGTAGGCGTTGACATCGCCCACGAGGCCGGCATGCCGGTCATTGCCGCGGATGCAGCCATCAACCCGGATCGCAAGACCCTGGTGCCTTACAAGAACGTGTCCGCGCAGATCGCCCGCACCGGCGACGGCGACGGCAGTCAAATCGGCCAGGCCATTGTGATGGCCTGCGAGGAAGTGGACCCCTGTGAAGTGGCCTTCATGATCGGCTTCGAAGGCTTCCCGCTGGACCTGGACCGCTTCAATGCCGTGGAAGACGTCGTGAACATGCACGAGCACATCGAGATCGTGACCATGCAGGCGGCCTCCTACACCAATGAGCATGGCTTCGAGGTGGCCACCGACATGCTGCAGGCCAACCCGGGCATCGACGTGATCGCTTCCGTTGGCGACCAGATGACCCTCGGCGCCGAACTGGCGGTCGAGGATGCCGGCCTGACCGGCCAGGTGGCGTTGATCGGACAGGGCGCCAGCATCGATGGCTACAACGCCGTGAAGGAAGGGCGCATGTTTGCCACGATCGCCAACATCCCCTACACCAACGGGCAGATCGCGGGGCAGATGGCCTTGCAGGTCATTGCCGGGGAACTGTACGTCCGTTCGGTCAACATGTACGACCAGGCGCCACCCTTCCCGCCCACCGGCCCGATCATCACCGCGGATAACTACGAGGGCTTTGAGCCCCAGTGGTAGTGACAGGACTGCAGGGCCTTGAAGCCGACAGCGCTCGTTGAGATACGCAAGGTCTCGCTGAGTTTCGTCGCGGTCCAGGCGTTGCAGGACATCGACCTTTCCATCAACCAGGGCGACATCCACGCCCTGGTTGGTGAGAATGGCGCCGGGAAATCCACGCTCGGCAAGGTCATCAGCGGCATCGAGCGACCCGACAAGGGCGATTTGCTGATCAACGGGGACCTGCGTCATTACACGCACCCCCGCGATGCCCTGCGTGACGGCATCACCACGATCACCCAGGAAATCGCGCTGCTGAACAACCAGAGTGTGCTCCACAACGTGTTGCTGGGGCAGGAAAGCTGTGTCGCCGGCGTTCTGCAGCGGCGTCAAATGCTGGCCGAGTTCGAGCGCCTGGTGGAGTTGACGGGCTTTTCGCTGGACCCCGACGAAAAGGTCGGACGCCTGCACATGGCCGACCAGCGCAAGGTAGAGGTGCTGCAGGCCGTTGCGCGCGATTCGCGGCTGATCATCATGGACGAGCCCACCGCGATGCTGGCGGACGACGAAACGCGCGTCTTTCTCGAGATCGTGCGCAATTTGCAGCGCAGCGGGCACACCATCATTTATATTTCCCATTTTCTGGAAGAAGTACTGGACCTGGCGGACGTCGTCACGGTCATGCGCAACGGGCGCATCGTGCGCACGGCGCCCACCGCCGAAGAAAGTACTCATTCGCTGGTCGAAGCCATGCTGGGCCGCAGCATGCTGGAGATGTACCCGCCGCGCCAGGCGCCCGCGGAAGACGCGGAGGTCGTCTTTGAAGTGCGGGGCCTGGAGGCGCCAGGGCTGGGCCGCGTCGACCTGCAGTTGCGCGCCGGCGAAATCACCGGCCTGGCCGGTCTGGTGGGAAGCGGCCGCAGCCGACTGGCGCGCACCCTGTTTGGCGCCATGGAAAGAGATGCGGGCGAGATCCTCGTTCGCGGCGAATCCGTGCAGTTGAACTCGACTTCGGATGCCATTCGGGCCGGCGTATTCCTGCTGCCGGAAAGCCGCAAGGAACAAGGCCTGTTGCTGAAGCAGAACATTCGCAGCAACCTGTCCCTGCCACACATGCACAGCGTTGTGGGGCGGGGCGGAGTCATCAGCCGCGCGCGCGAAAGCGATCGAATAGGACAGTTATTGAAGTTACTCAACGTCGTGCCGCCGGAACCGCGGCTGATCGTCAACCGGCTTTCGGGCGGCAATCAACAAAAGGTACTTTTCGGCAAATGGCTGTTTGAGCAGCCGACGGTCTTCATCGTGGACGAACCCACCCGCGGCATCGATATTGGCGCCCGACGCGCGATCTACGAGCTGGTGGTGGAACTGGCGACGCAGGGCGTGGCCATTTTGCTGATCTCTTCAGAAATCGAGGAAATCATGGGGCTGGCGCACCGCAGCCTGGTCATGCGCCTGGGCAGTATCGTGGCGGAGTTCGAGGCGGGCGAGGACGGCCAGCTGGACGAGCAGGCCATTATGCAGGCGGCCTTCGGCGCGGAAACAATGCAGCGGGCCACCACCGGGGGTGAAGCTACGTGACGCAGCAGAGCAGCGCGGGACGCGAACGTTCCGCCCGGACGATCAGCGCCTTTCTGCTGGACTACGGCATCATTATCGCCGTCTTCCTGCTCTACATCGTGCTTTCCCTGCAGACCGACGCCTTCTTTTCCATACGCAACCAGTTGAACATCCTTGACCAGGCGCACCAGATCGGGCTGATCGCAGTGGCGGCCACGGTGGTGATCATCGCCGGCGGCTTTGATCTCTCTACCGGCGCCATCTTCGCCATGAGCGGTGTGATCGCGGCCATGGTTGCCCGCGACCTTGGCGCTCACGAGGAGTTTGCCACGGCGGCGCCCTGGCTGGGCTGGACGGCCGGTCTCATCGCCGGCACGCTGCTGGGCCTGCTCAACGGCGTCCTGGTGACTTTCTTTCGCATCAATACCTTCGTCGCCACCCTGTCCTCCGGCATCGTCTTTCGCGGCTTCGCGCTGTTGATCACCGAGGCGGAAATGGTGCGCGTCTCGGACAGCGCCTTCCGCGAACTGGCGCGGGGCAGCATCCTCGACGTGCGTCACACGGTCTTCATCTGGCTGGGTTTTGCCGTGGCGCTGTCGTTCATGCTCTTCCGCACGCGTTTCGGTCGCTACATCTTCGCCGCCGGCGACAACCCGGAAGCGGCGCGGCTCTCCGGCATCAACGTCAACCTGGTGCGCACCGTCACCTTCGGTATCAGCGGGCTGGCGGCCGGCATGGCCGGCGTGCTGTCTGCGTCGAAGTTTCTCAAGGCGCAGAATGACTCCGGCCAGGGACTGGAGCTGATTTCAATCGCGGCGGTGGTGATCGGCGGGACCAGCATCATGGGCGGCGAGGGCGCCGTCTGGCGCACGGTGCTGGGCGTGATGCTCTTGCGGTTGATCGAAAACGGCTTCAACCTGATGAACGTGGAGCCCTTCTACCAGGATATTTTCCAGGGGCTGATCATCCTGCTGGCCGTGGCCCTGGACGCCTTGCGGCATCGACGGAGTTGAGCGCAGGGCCGGCCATGGCCCTTGCGATTGTTCGAGGGCCAACAGTTCATCTGACCAGGCAAGTTCTCTTTACGAGAGAGGCGCAAGTTAACCGCAGGGGCCGCCCTGAAGTGGCGGCCCCTGTGGATGTCTGATGCGATGAGTCGCCGCTACTCGATCCAGGGCTCCGCCTCGCTGAGCTGGATGATCGAGAAGACGGCGCCGCCCGGCTCGCGAATGATGCGGAAGCGACCGGTGTCAGGCGCCTCCAGGGTTTCGTACATCGCTTCGCCGCCCAGCTCCGTGACCTTCTCGACGGCAGCGTCGATGTCGGCCACGGAGAAGTAGACGCTCCAGTGCGCGGGCATGAAGTCGCCGTCGTGAATCTTCCACTCATCCGTCATCTGCAGGATGCCGCCGTTGTTGCGCCCCTGGTTCTTGATGAGCATGTAGCCGGGCGGTCCTTCCTGCGCGAACTCCCAGCCGAGCAGGGCGCCAT
>DAOUIB010000495.1:0-4211 GCA_034428275.1 Anaerolineae bacterium | reverse complement strand
CCCGGCCAGCAGGTCGCCGCGCCGCGAGCGGCGTCCGATCAGATGGCGCCGGGCGTCGATACTCTCGCGGGGGATGGCCAGGGTGGCCGTGCGCGACTGTCTCGGGCGCGCCGGCGGCAACAGGGTCGGTTCGCTGCGCAGGAAGCCGGCGGCCTCCAGCTTGCGGACCGTTTCGCGCCAGCCGGTTTTCGGCAGGGCGCTGCCGATTTGCGTGTTGGTCAGCGGGCCACGCCTTTGCAGCAGGTCCAGCACTTGCCTGGCCAGGGGGTCGCTTTCTCCGGCGTCGCGGTCCCGGGCGCCCTCAATCAAGGTAACGCGCATGCCGCGCCGGCTGCCCAGACCGGGGGGCAGGAAGAGCCACAGGCAGGGACCGGGCGGCATGCGGAAGCGCCGGCTGATCCAGAGCGCCAGATCGATCTGCTGCGCGCTCAGGAAAGGCTCGGGATCAAGCAGGGACTCCAGCGGCCTGGTCTGCGCGATCTCGCTGTGGCTTGCAAGTTCAACCAGGATGCCGGGTTGCAGGCCGGTACCGAAGCGCACGCGCAGCAACTGGCCGGGCCGGACCTGGTCCAGCAGGGCTTCGGGGACGTGCCAGGTGAAGGTACCCGGCAGGGGCAGGTTGAGGGCGACCTCGGCGAAGCACGCGGGCCTGGTGGACATGGCAGGCGGACAGTGTTTTACAAGGTCAGTATAGCAAGGGCGGGCGAGGTCGCGATCAACGAATGGGAAAGAGTTCGGAGAGCGGGCCCATCAGCCCGTTGACGTCGCGGGCGGCGATCGCGAGGCTGGAGAAATTCTGTGGCAGGAAGCCATCCCAGGTGACGCTGTTGCTGCCCTCGATATCAAACTGCACGAAGCGGCGGGCGCCGGGCCGGCGCAGGGCCACCACGTAGGCGCTGGCGCCCGGCACCGGTTCCCAGACGAGGGTGCGCCCGCCGTTTTCCGCCTCACGCAGGGCGATGTTGCGCGGCGGACGTGGACCGTCGGCGAGGGCGGTGACGATGGCCAGCACGGCGCGGGTGACGCGCGTGAGGTAACTGGCCTGCACGATTTCGATGGTATCGCGGGCGTTGTTTTGACGCGTGCTGTCCTCAAGGCTCTGTATCAGACGGAAGGCGGGATAGCCCGCTTCGCTGAAGGTGATGTGGTCGCTGTAGCGTCCGGCGCGGTCGGCGCTGTCGTGCAGGACAAGCTCCAGATCCGGGACGTGATTGAGGGCCAGCAGTTCGACGCTGCGGGCCGCCTCACGCGAGGGCGAGGAATCCGGGCCTTCCGAATAGACGCGCAGGCGGTCGGGGTCGCTGTTGCCCTGGGCGTCAAGGGGGCTGCCGATGCTGTCGAGGTTGATCATCAGGCGGACGTCGATGCCGCTGGGCTTCAGGTAATCGTGGACGAATGAGATGCTGCCGCGACGTCCCACCTCCTCGGCGGAAAAGGCGACGAAGATGATGGCGCTGCGATGCGGGCGCGAGCTCAGCACGCGCGCCAGTTCAAGCAGGGCGGCCACGCCGCTGCCATTGTCGTTGGCGCCCGGCGCGGGCGCGACCCCATCGTTCTGGTTGCTGCCGGTGCTGTCGTAGTGGGCGCCGATGAGCAGCGTGCCGGCCGCCGGCTCGCTGCCGCTGAGAAAGGCCACGATGTTGCGCGCCTCGCTGCGGACGCCGGCCCAGTCCAGGTTGAAAGGCTGCGGAAAGACGACCAGCCTGCCCTGGGAGGCGGCGCGGATGCTCTCAAACTGGCTCAGCACCCAGTCCGCCGCGGCTCCAATCCCGCGGGTCGGGTTTTCGTAGCCGGAGTTGACGTGGCGTGTCTCGAAGCCCTGCAGGGTGGCGACGTGCGAAATCAGGCGGTCCGATTCGATCTGGTTGCCATAATTCAGCAAAAGAGACGTGGCGTCCGGCGCGCCGGTGACGGCGGCCGGCGGCAGTTGCTGCGGGCTGAGCGTGGCATAGCCGATGGTGGGCTGCGGCGTGGCGCCGGGCGTGGGAATCAGGGTCGGCGGGCCGCTGCGCGTTCCCAGGTCGCAGGCGAGCGCTGCCAGCGCCAGCGCCGCGAGAACGAGTGTGACCCTGGCGACCGGTTTCATGGCGCGGATAGTATCACAAACGGCCGTGCAGGCGGTTCTCAGTCCTTGCGCACGATTTCCCAGGCGAGGTGATTGAGTTCGGGGAAGAGCAGCTTTTCACAGGCAAGGCGCACGGCGCCGCCGCTGCCGGGCAGGGACACGACCAGGGTGCGGCAGTAGACGCCGGCGCTGGCGCGGCTGAACATGGCCGCCGGGCCGATGTCCTCGTAACTGAGCATGCGAAACAGCTCGCCGAAGCCGGGCAGGGTCTTCTCCAGATGACGGCTGAGGACGTCGAAGGTGGTGTCGCGCGGGCTGATGCCGGTGCCGCCGTTGAAGACAATGATCTGGATGGCGGGCATGGCCGCGAGTTCCTGCAGGGCTGCGGCCACCTGGTCGGGCTCGTCGCGAATGAGACGGTAGGCCCCGACGCGATGGCCGAGCGCTTCCAGACGCTCCCTCAACCAGGCGCCGTTGCGGTCCGTTTCCGGCCTGCGGCTGTCGCTGACGGTGACGATGCCCAGGGTGACGGGCCGGTCGCCCGCGCGTTCGTGGTGGTCGGCTACGCCCATGAGAATGGCCTGTTTCGAATGGTCACTGTTTCAGGGTGTGGAGCAGGGGAGGGCAAACGCGCGTCATGCAGAGTCGCGGGGAGCCGCGGCCTGCCGATGCGAGGCGGGGCTGCGCGTTTCGGGCGCTGCGGGGATGGAGCGACTGTTGTTGACTGCAGATTCTTCTGCCTGAAGTTCCGGGTCGCTACCCTCTTCATCCGGCCCCATCCAACGTTCAATCAGGCGCAGTCTTTCCTCTTTCGAAATGTCAGGAGGAATGACCAGACACCCTGAGTCTTCGCCCCTTGCATGTGCCAGGGCCTGTTGCGCGCTACGAATCAGGCGTTCACCTGCTTTACTCACGACCTGCCTCCAGTATTGTGAGGGCAGGGCTCATTGTGCCCCGTGGGCCGCCCTGATTTGTCGAACGATTTCACCAAGAGCGTTTCGCTCTGCCTGAGTCAAGTCGACTCTATCACCTTTTGCATAGATGTCCAGCAGGTAAACACTGTTTGATGTTGTTGATGGAACGAAGCAGGTGATGACCCGGTAGCCCCCACTTTTCCCCTTGCCACGGCCGGCAAATCGACTTTTGCGGGCGCCGAAGGTACCGGGAATGATCACGCCATTTTCAGGGTTTCGTTCAAGCGTGTCCAGAATTCTCGCCAAATCTCGATCAGATATCCTGGAACGCTTCGCGCGTCGTCTGAATTCGTGTGTAAGTCTTGCAATTGTCGGTTTTTCGCTCATTCAGCGTGCCCTTGCTGCGATGCGGTCAGGAGAGTCGGGCGGGGGTGGGGCCCTCAGTCGTCGCGCAGGCGTCGGGTCGCCCTTTTGTGGATTGCGGTTACGACCATGGCGGGAAAACGGGTGTCATTGCCACCAGCGTTGGATGGGTAAGACCGGAAGGTCGTTCAGCGAGATCTGCCGGAGGCAGCGAGTGGACTCGGTGAGGCAGGTCGGCGAGACCTGGAGGGCAAGCTGCGGTTTCTGTCTTCTGTTGACTCCCGTTCTGCCGAGTCTTGCGGGTCCGCCGCACAGATCTCATTCAGCAAGAGTTCCCGCTCTTCATCCGTCATGTCAGCGCGGAACTCTTTCAGTTTGACCCTGCCCCGTGCGTGAGCAACAGCCTCTTGCGCAGCATGGACAAGCTCTTTTCCCTGTTTAATCATCTCGTGCTCCAGTCAAGACAGATCAGTGTTTGCTACTTCAGGGCCAGTTCAACGCCGGCGGTCATTTCAGAGCCCCTGCTGCGATGCGGTCAGGAGTGTCGGGCGGGGGTGGGGCCCTCAGTCGTCGCGGAGGCGACGGCTCGCGCGTTGTTCTTCCAGCAGGTCTTCCAGGCTGACGATGTCTTCGTCGTCAAGGTCTTCTTCATCGGCCAGGCGCTGCGCCAGACCTTCGTTGCGCTTGGCCCGCGCCCGCAGGTCCCGGTCACTCTCCTGACTGTAACCGCGCCAGATGAAGACCATGCTGCCGACAGCGCCGGCCATGAACAGCGGAGCGACGAGGTCCAGCTGGCTGCTGTCAAAGACCGTGACGCTGATGATGATGATGGCCACAGCCAGCCATATGGCGATGGTGGACACCATGCG
>DAOUIB010000494.1:0-6367 GCA_034428275.1 Anaerolineae bacterium | reverse complement strand
CGTCAAACAGCAGCCGCGTCAGTAGCCCGCGCCAGCCGGGTCGATGCTCCAGGGAAATGCGGTCGATCAGGACGACGCCTTCATCCAGTTGCTCGAAAATGTGCTGATGCTCCCAGTGTGCCAGCGGGCCGTCAATCAGGCAGTCTGTGAAGGAATGGGCCGTCGGGCCAGGTCCGTGACGGGCCAGCCAACGCAGGGAAAAGGGACCGGGCCCCATTCGCAACAGGACATCGCCTTCGGTTATGGAGCGGCGCCCGTCCTCGACGATTCTCATGGGCAGTCCGGGGGGCGTCAGACGCTGCAGCGCTCCCGGGTCTTCATGAAAGGTCTGCAACGCCTGCAGGTCGCTGCATAATACGCTGCGCTGTATGAATACCCTGCGTCCCCTTGCGAACAGCTTCATGATAGACTCGCATGCACTAGTGTGAACCTTTTGTTCATTTTAATCGTAGTTCAGTTCGATTGGAATTCGCCGAAGGAGCGTGCTCATGACTTTCACATTTCGAATCGCCCTGTTGCTGACGCTGCTGTTGGCAATGGCCGGTGTTGCACAGGCCGACTATCACGACGTCGTCTTCTGCGGCGATTTGACGGAAACGGACTGCGCCCTGCTCAAGCAGGCCAGCGAAAACTCCGCCAGTCAAACGGCTGGCACCTACAGCCTGGATATGGACCTGGACCTGCAGGACTTCGGGACCGGGTCCACTGATGCTCCCGGCAACTACGGCATTTCGCTGGACGTGGACACAGTCTGGAGTGGCGATCTTGCGGCCTTCGAGACCTTCGGTCTGGAGTCCATGAGCATGATGAGCGATCCCGAAGCGATGCTGGTCATGTTGGGCGACCTGCTGTCAGAGGTCAGCGGCAGCGCCACCATGACCCTGGTGGCGCCACAGGGCTTTCCCGGCGTGCCGGAAGACGAACTCCCCGCGGCGCTCCTGAGCGGCGTGACCATGGAAATGCGGCTGGTGGGTGGCCATGTCTACCTCGACCTGTCCAGCCTGGCCACGATCATGGCGGCGGAAGACGGCGTCCCAAGCGGCTGGTTCGGCTTCCACATCATGGACCTGCTGGAAGCGATGCTGGAGTCCGGCATGATGGACATGGAAATGGATGGTCTGCCGAACGAAGGGGCAGAGGCCGGTTCCGCCGACGTCGCGGACATGAAAAAGGAAATGGCGGCCATGGAAGCGATGATGGCTGACTGGTCCGACCCGGAATTCCTGGGGACCTTCCTGACTGTCGAACGCATGCAGGACCAAATCGTCGATGGGCGGGGAGTCGCGGTGTTTCACACCGGCGTTGATCTGTCAGCCCTGTTCAGCAGCCCTGAACTCAGGGAACTGATGATGGCGAGCGGCGAACTCGGTCAGGACGCAATCGATGAAGACGACATGGCCATGATGGACATGATGCTTGGCATGGTCGCGGACGCCATCGACGTTGAAGCCACGCAATTCATCGGCCTGGAAAACAGGTTGATCCTGCGTGAGGATACCTCCATGACCATGGACCTGGGGGCCATGATGAACCCCATGGGCGACTCCATGACTTTCATCGCCATCGACGCACGCCTGGACTACGGCTATCCGACCGAAGCGCCCGTCATCAACGTGCCCGAGAACGCCTTCATCCTTTCTCCGGGCCTCTTGCTCGCCGGCGTGGAGGCCCAGGCATAACTTCTTCCTGAAATGATCGGGCGCGCCCGCCGTAGGGGTGCGCCCGAAGCCGTCCCGCGCTACCATCCCTCTACTGTCGCCTTGTCACGGACAACAGGGGGAGCCATGTTGCAGGCCAGCGCGGTCGCGGCCCACGACGATCTGCTCTCTGAGTACGACATTCGCAATACCTTGCATGAGGGCCTGGCGGGCCGCTACAGCGGCGCGCGCGTTCTGGCGCTGATCCCGGACCGCACCCGCACCCTGCCACTGCCCCTGCTCTTCCCCATGCTGGTGGATTGTCTGTCTGACACGCGTCAACTGGACTTCATGGTCGCCCTTGGCACACATCCTCCCTTGAGCCAGGCCGAGCTCTGCGCTCTCGTGGGCCTGACCGCCGACCAGTACCAGGAACGATTCTCCCACGTGAAACTGCTCAATCACGAGTGGGACAACCCCTCCGCCCTGACAGAAGTGGGCGTCATCAGCGATGACCAGTTGCGCGAACTCTGCGGGCCCGCCTGGCATCACTCACTGGGCGGCGACGTACCGGTCAAACTCAATCGCGCGGTGCAGGATTACGACCACATTCTCATCGTCGGACCCAGCTTCCCGCACGAAGTGGTCGGCATATCCGGCGGCGCCAAGTACCTCTTTCCCGGCATTTCAGGCCCGGAACTGACCAACCGTTTTCACTGGCTGGGCGCCCTCATCACCACCATGAAGATCATTGGCAAAAGAAACACGCCGGTGCGCGACATCATTCACCAGGCGGCGGAGCTCGTGCCAACTCCGCTGAGCCTGCTGGCGCTGGTCGTGGTGGGAGACGGGCTGGCCGGCATGTTCATCGGGGACCATATCCGCGCCTGGGACGCAGCAGCCCGCCTGTCGCAGGAAAAACACATTCGACTCCTCGATCACCCCTACCCGCGGGTGCTCTCCTGGTGCCCGCCCATGTATGACGAACTCTGGACCGGCGCCAAGGCCATGTACAAACTCGAGCCCGCCGTGGCCGACGGCGGTGAGCTGGTCATTTACGCCCCTCATCTCGACACGGTCAGCGTGACCCACGGCCGTTACATTTACGAAGTCGGCTACCACGTGCTGCCCTGGTTCCTGCGCGACTGGTCGCGCTACAGCGACTACCCCACCAGCGTCATCGCCCACAGCACGCACGTAAAGGGCATCGGCAGGGTCAACGAAGGAGTGGAGCAACCGCGCATCCAGGTCACCCTGTCGTCGCGTATCTCGCGCGAGGACTGCGAAACGCTCAATCTGGGCTATCGGGACCCCGCCACCCTGGACCTGCTGCAGTGGCGCGAGCGGGATGACACGCTCTTTGTGCCGAAGGCCGGCGAAACTCTGTATCGCGCCAGAAATGACGCCGACGCGGGCGCAGGGTAGACCTCGACCGGTGCCGGAATACAGCGTCGACGAACTGATCTCGGTCTGCATCTCGCGCCAGGTTGAGGATGGCGAAGTGCTGGCCCAGGGCATCAATACGCCCCTGGTGCTGGCCGGTTTCATCCTGGCCAGGCTCACCCACGCGCCCAACGTCCACTTCGCCTGCGCCATCGGTCAGTCGCTTTGCCAGGACTGGGCGCCCCTGTCCGTTTCCCGCGTTGAGGACCTGTGGCTGGACAAGTCCCTGCTGAACGTAGGTTTTGCCACAGCCGCCGCGGACCTGCTGCCAGGTTACCATCCCAAGGAATTTTTCCGACCGGCGCAGATCGATTCCGCCGGCAACAGCAACAACCTCGCCATCGGCGCGGATTATCGTCGACCGCGTCTGCGTCTGCCGGGCAGCGGCGGCATCCCTGACGTCAGTCCGTCGGACCGACCGCTCTATTTCTACGTGCCGCGCCATTCCCGCGTGACCTTCGTCGAACGCTGCGACGTCGTCAGCGGGGTGGGCCACAGGCCCTGGCGCGCGGCGGGAACCGGACCTCACTACCTGATCAGCGACCTCGGGCAATTCGACTGGCACGCGGGACACATGCGCCTGACCAGCTGGCACCCGGGAGTCTCGCTGGAACGCATTCGCCGTCGAACGGGCTTTGCCCTGCCCCTTGCGCCCGACGCCGGCGAAACGCCGCCGCCGACGGCGGAAGAGTTGCGCCTGTTGCGCGAGGAAATCGATCCCCTTGGCGTACGGCGACTGGAGACTCTGGGGGGCGGCGCGCGCAAGGACCTGCTAAGGGCCATCCTTCAGGCGGAAAGGACCCTTTAGCCAGGCCGGACGGTCCAAACGTCCGGACTTTCGAAACGATTCGCAGAGATGCCGGTCCTGTCCAGTTGTATACCGCCGACGCCCTGGCCGGTCGCATAAATCACGACAGGATGGTAAAGCGGAATGGCGATGACCCGCTCCGCAAATGTCTCCTGCACCTCGCCGTACAGGGCGGCCCGGTTGACGCCCCAGGGCTCGCGTCGGGCGCGTTCCAGCAACTCGGAGAGACGCCTGTCGTCGACACCGCCATAATTCAGGCCGTCAGGATACTGGCCGACGTGCCAGAAGGGGTAAATGTCGGGGTCCGTACTGTACCCCGCCGAATACTCGACCAACGCCGCGTCAAAGTCACCGTCGCGCAGGGCCTGGCGGTATGCCGGATCCGGACGGGCATCGATTGTTGCTTCAATGCCAACCCGCGCCCATTGCCCGGCAATTGTCTGCAACATGGTTTCCAGCACCGGGTCCTCAAAGCTGAGCACTCTGAGGGCCAGCGAGTTGCTACTCCCGTTTTCAGCGCCATCTTCCCTGGCGCGCGCTGTCTCCAGTAGCCAGCGGGCCGCGTCCAGGTCCTCCCCCGGCCAGGCCAGGTCGTTCGTCCAGGCCCAGGCCCCCGGCCAGAGCGGACTGTTGGCAATCACAGCCCGATTGCCCAGCGACTGCGTGACGACCGCTTCCCGGTCCATACTGCTGGCCAGCGCCAGACGGACGCGCTGGTCCCGCAGGAATGCGGCTTCCTCCCGTTGCCAGTTGAAGATCAACATGGCGACGCGTTGATCGGTGGAAATCGCCAGGTGCAACGCGTTATCGTCCGCCAGCGCAAGGGTGGCTGCCTGCTGCTGCAGGGTGCGGGCGGCAAGGCCATCGATCGCCCCGTCCACCAGTGCCCGCAACGCTTCGTCGAAGTCTCCAAACAGTTCAAGTCGCAGACGGCTGCCTGCCGGGATCCTGGTCGCTTCGCCCCGTCCCTGCCAGGTGGGCGCAAGGCGGAAATCAACCTGGCCCGGTCCACCATTCTCCTTGTGGCGCAACGCCTCCAGTTGCCAGCGTCCCGTGCCGATCGGCGTCCAGTTGAAGGGGTGCTCCGCAAGTCGTGCCGGCGCCGTGCCCTGCAAGGCGTGCCAGGGCAGTATCGGAAGCGTCAGACGGTCCAGAAAACTTCCCAGGGGCTGTGACAGGCGAAATCGCAGGACATTGGCCGCCAGCACGTCGACTTCAACGGTGCGCCAAAAGCGGGCGACTTCCGACTCTGCCGGAAAGTCCCGCGCCTGCAACAGCGAGATCGTGAACTTGACGTCCGTGGCCGTAAGGGGCACGCCGTCCTGCCAGAGCACGTCATCGCGCAGGGTGACGACATACTCCAGCCCGCTGGTCGTGACGGCCACGCTGGCCGCCAGTTCAGGCACGGGTTCGCCCTGTTTGTTCAGGCCCGTCAGACCCTCGAAAACCAGCCCGCCAACCTGCGCTTCCAGCGAACCCGGAGCGGCCAGCAAGGGGTTGAGCTGCGCCAGGGAGCCGACAAGCCCCTCGCGAAATGCAGGGATATCGACCTGGCCGTCCGTCTCATCGGCGACCGGCGCGGCGACGGTGACGGTGCCTGCTGTGGCGATGGCCGCAGCGCTGGCCGGCGGCGAGTCCTCGCCCCCCTCATCAGAGCCGCTACGCAGGAATTCGCGCCAGACAAGGCCCCCGGCCAGCGACAGGGCGGCCAGCAGGAACAGCGCCAACTGCCAGCGGCAGCCGCGCAGCACTGTTACTTCCTGAATACTTGCCTGAAATTAACTACTGGAATACGAGCACCGCGACGATGGAAATCGCGAGAAACAGGACCGCGATGATTATCGTGATCTGGAACAGCGTTTTTTCAAGGCCGCGCCGCGTGCGCGCGATCCCGCCTCCGGCATCGCCGCCCAGCAGGGAACCGAGGCCACCGCCCTTGACCTGAAGGAGAATCAGCACAATCAACAATATCGAGATGATAACAGCCGCAATTTGCAGCGCAGCCTGAATGTCCATGATGCCCGGCTCCCGAAATCTCCCCAGGCAGTGTAGCAAGACCCTGCCAGTTCTTCAAGCGTGGACAGCGGCGGGCCACCGGGATATGCTGACCGTGCCCGTCACAACACAGTTCAGGGACAAACATGCCTGCCCCCGTGATGTTGCTCATACTGGATGGCTGGGGCGTACGCGCCATGCGCGAGGGCAACGCCGTCGCCCAGGCGCGCACACCGCGGCATGACGCCTGGATGCGAGGCTACGAACGCTCGCTGCTGCAAAGTTCGGGCGAGGCCGTCGGGCTGGTGCCTGGCCAAATGGGCAACTCGGAAGTCGGCCACCTCAACCTGGGCGCGGGCCGCGTCATTTACCAGGACATCAGCCGTATCGACCGCGCGATCGACGATGGCAGCCTGGCGCGACACAGGGAGCTGCAGGCGTCGCTGGGGCGCGTGCAGAGCGAAGGACGCAAACTGCACCTGAT
>DAOUIB010000493.1:0-15572 GCA_034428275.1 Anaerolineae bacterium | reverse complement strand
GGGGCTTCGGCGATCCCTACGACAACAGCGACTGGAGCGAGATCCTGACCTTTGTCGTCCCGACGCCCACGCCCACAGCCACGTCAACACCCACCCTGACCCCCACGCCGACGCCAACGTCGACAGCGACCGCCACGCCTACGGCGACTCCCACGGCGACCCCGCCGCCCCCTCTGCCGGCGCCTGGCGGGGTGAGCGTGGACGACAACACCGTGTCCTGGGACCCGGTTCCCGACGCCAGCGGCTACGTCGTGCAGCGCCTGCGCAACCGGCCCGGCGTCGTGCAGCAGCCGCAACGCGCCGAACTGCCCGCCTCGCAGACCCGTTACTCCTGGCCCACGCCCACGCCGGACGGCGAGTCCGGCGCGCGTTCCCCGGCCAGCCGCGACACCGGCTCCTGGCTGGTGCAGGTCGTCGCCAAAGGCGATGGCGCGCAGCATGGCGACAGCCCGGAAAGCGATCCGGTGGCCATGGGCCAGCCGCCGGAGCTGGATGCGCCGGAGCAGCCTGCGGTATCGGGCAACCGGGTCTCGTGGAACCAGGTGGAAGGGGCAGTTGGTTACCGCGTCCGCTGGCGCCAGGTCAACGAGGACTGGCTGGAGCAGGAAGTGCCGGGCGGGACGCAAACCACCGTCGATCTGGCCGGGCTGGTGGCGGGGGTGACCTACGAGGTTAAGGTCAAGGCGCTGGGCGACGGGGTGCACGAGAGCGACAGCGACTGGAGCGATTCCTACGTCTGGACCGTGCCCCCGCCGACCCTCACGCCTTCGCCCACGCCAACGCTGGCGCCGCAGTCTCAGCTGGACACGCCCACCGACCTCGACTGGACACCCAATTTATTCTCATGGAACAAGGTTAGTGGGGCTCCGGGCCCGGACAATTACCATGTGCAACGAATTGACGAATCTCAGGAAACAGGGGTGTCAAGATTAATTGGGAGGAGGACAAGTCATGATTTTGTCATTTCCTGTGGAGAGGAGCGTTGCTGGATACGAATATTCGCGGCCCACAAGAATGTGACCAGGTTGAGGGTAAAGGCCATGGCAAGTGGACACAGGGAAAGCGAGTACGCCGAGATTACGGCGGATGAGGATTCCCACCAGTATGTGACAATCTTTTGTCCCTTCGATCGTGTAGCGCGGCCACTGGAACCTGGACCTTTGGAATACGAGGCGGCCAGTGGTGTCCGGTGCGCAAGCCTGCAGCAGTACACATGCGCCCAGCCTCTGGTGGATGGTCTCGCATTGTTGTTGAATAAGGCCAGGGACATTGCCGCGGGCGTTGCCGGCTCCGCATTACATTTGAGTGTTGGTGCCGCTGCCGGAGCAATCAGTTCCGAAATCGAACTGAAATTGCCCGGGCAGTTCGTAGACCCATTAGACGATTCCTACGTTGTGATCAATGACATATCATGCACGGACACAGGCAACCCCTTTCCGGCGCCCCGCTTCACGACGGTCGCCGCCACCAGGCGACTGTACTGGTTTGACGGGAATACCCTTGAAGTTGCGTGGCTGTCCGAAGCGAGATACTTCGAGGTCCAGGTCACGGTTAACGGCGGGAATGCGACGACTCTGGAAGTGCCGAGACCAATCGGAGGGCCAAAACACACGTTGCAAATCCCTGACGCAACGCCCAATTCAACCTACGTCATTAGAGTCAGGGCCAATGAAGCCCTGGGCAGGTCGTTTCTGAAAGAGCTTGGATACCTCAATGTGGGCGAAACCGTTCGGGGTCCCGGCGACTGGGAATCACTTTCAATCACGGTTAATGAATTGGACGGGGTCCCCTTTACTCCGACCTTGTCCGTTGTCTGCCAGGACCACACTGGTGGCCCCTCTGAACGGGCGAACCTGACGCCCTGTGCATCTCCCGCACCCTCCCTTACCCCCACGCCTGCACCGCACAAGCTGCCAAAGCCGACCGGGCTGTACATGACGGGCCCCCGCACGCTGTGCTGGTTTTATGACACAGAGAGCGGCGTGACCGGGTTTGAGACCATGTGGACGGGAGGATCGCACTTCAGCTTCACGAGGAACGCGCCATTCCCCGAACAGGTGGAACTCAGCCGCAACTGCAAGGTCTTCAGGGTGCATCAGGCAAGACCCGACAACTCCCTGTTCGTGAGGGCCATGGGCGACGGGGTCAACTATCTGACCAGTGACTGGGCCTGGCTGGTTGTGCCCGAGCCGACTGCCACACCCACTGCCACTCCCACCGCCACACCGACGCCGCGGCCCACGGCCACCCCCGTCCCGCCGCCCAGCGCCACCCCCGCGCCGACGCAGAACCCCTCCCTGCCCCGGCTGTCGTCGCCAACCAACCTGAAATGGGTACGGGGCAGCTTCCTCTGCTGGCGCAACGTCGACAATGCCACCGGTTACCGCGCCTGGAACGGGGACCCCTTCCGCTCCGCGTCCGATGTGCCCGGCGAGCGCGCGCGACGCGACAGCCCCTGCGGCGGCGGCGGTCTCGGCTGGAGCTTCAGCGCCCTCACCGCCTTCCCCGGCGACTGGCTCTACGTCATCGCCCTCGGCGACAACCTCAACTACCGCAACAGTCTGCCCGCTTCGCTGCAGCTGCCCGCGCCGAAGCCAACCAACACTCCCACGCCCGTCCCGCCACCCACGGCAACGGGTACCGACACCCCCGTCCCGACGGCGACGCCAAAACCGCAGAAACTGCCGGCGCCTTCCGCAGTGAAGTTTGCCGGGAACTACCTGTGCTGGCGCAAGGTGGCCAACGCCAGCGGTTATGTGGTGCGGGTGGACACAGCCGGGCCGCGATCCTCCGCCGGGCGGGCGGATCCGAACCCCTGTGGCGATGCGCAACTGTGGGAAAATCGCTACTATGCCTCGCCGGCCTGGGATGAGCGCCACTGTGTGAAGGCGCGGGGCGACGGGGTCAAGTGGCTTGACAGCGAGGAGCGCTGCACGCTGGCGGTGCAACCCACGGCCGTTCCGCCCACCAATACGCCGAAGCCCAAACCCAGGCCCACGTCACGGCCGCCGACCGCCGTCCCGCCGACGGCTGTTCCACCGACTGCTGTTCCGCCGACTGCCGTACCGCCTACATCCGTGCCCGTGTCTGTGATCACCATCCCCTACACCGAGTACAAGGGCGAATACAATATCTGGTTGCACATGTGCGCCCGTTACGAACGCTCCTGCACGAAGAAGTGCTATGTGGACCGGCCCTGGATTTGCTGGGGCCACAGTTGCGGGGACTGGAAATATACAGGTCAAACTGCGGGAAATTGCTAGGGAGCGTGGATCTTTCCCTGCGAACTGGAAGAAGCCGGCGCGTGTAGCCAGTTCTCTATCAGTCATCCAATTATTTGGGCGGGTCGGCAGGACAGCGTCGAAGCGGCGCGGACTGGAACCCTGTCGGTCGGGCACAGCATTGATACCCTGGCCTGCCCGTCAGATTGTCAAATTTGCATGCTGCGTTTGCGCAACAGGGGTTGCGATTTTCGGGCGAGACCATCGTCCCGGTTGCTGACCGGCACCATTGGCAAACGAAATACTTAAGCGAAACTCATACACGGCTGCTCGCACTGGTGCATAAAGGGGTAGAATACGGGCCAGGGTGCGCGGAACAGCGCATTTCAGTGGCCACGGATGGCCGGATTGTCAAGGGGCTGCCCGCATGACATCCACACAGATCGAACCACGACGCCAGCGCTTCCAGTGGGAAGAGGAAGAATCCCGGGTCCAGCGGCGCCAGCGCCTGAACTGGCGTATATGGCGCCTCGTCAAGCGTTCCTTTCTGCCAGGGGTCATACTGACGCTGGTCATATTGGCGCTGCGCGACGCCGAATTTGTGGCCAGTGCCATACCGGTAGCAACCACTGCGCTGACTTTTGCGGCCTACGCGTCATTTGGCCTGCTTCAGATTTTCGCCCTTTTCTGGTTCCTCGCCCGTACGCGCGATTACACCATCATGCCCGAATCAGGCGGTGAAGGCATCAGTTTTGAGGACTATCGCGGCCAGCCCGAGATTCTCGGGCATGCACATCAGATTGTGACCCTGCTGCGGGGCGTCAAGGTCTTTGAACGCGCCGGTGGCGAGCCGCTCACCGGTCTCTTGCTGGAAGGCCCGCCAGGGACGGGCAAAACCTGGCTGGCGCAGGCGATCAGCACCGAAGCCGGTGTCCCTTTTCTATACATGGATGCCGCAGGCCTGCAGGCGATGTTCATTGGCGTCGGCCCGATGAAGGTGATGCGTCTGTTCAGCAAGGCGCGCAAACTGGCCCGCCGCTACGGCGCCGCGGTGATATTTCTTGACGAGATCGACGCCGTTGGCTCACGCGGGGGCGTGGCCTCGGCAGGTGATGACGATGCGCCGCCCGGTCGCGGCATGTTCAGCGGCGGCGGTTCGGGCGGTTTCGGCGTGTTGAGCACCATGCTGATCGAAATGGACGGCTTCTCCCGCGAGCATGGCTGGCGGGCGCGCTGGCGCTCGTGGTGGTGGAAGACTTTTCGCAGACGCAAGCCCCCCACACCGGAACGTCGGGTGCTGGTCATCGGCGCCACCAACCGCATTTCGGCGCTGGATCCGGCGCTGTTGCGCCCCGGCCGCTTTGACAAAAAAATCCGCGTGGACGTGCCGGACATGGAAGGCCGCTGCGAAATATTCGATTATTATCTTGGTCAATATGCGCATGAACCCGACATGGACGCGGTCGTGCTCGCCTCCGAGACGCCGGGTTACACACCGGCGGACATCAAATACCTGCTCAACGAAGCGCTGCGCTATGCCTTCTTCGACGGGCGCAAGGTCCTCGGCTATGAAGACATCATGCACGCCCAGCCGGAACATGAAATGGGCCTGCGTTCCCGGTTGAAACACATGGCGCCGGAAGCCAGACGGCGCCTGGCGACCTATCACGCCGGTGTGGCGCTGGCCGTGAGACTCTTCCTGCCCCTGCATCGCATCAGCCGCATCTCCATCTCCCGTCAGGGCTCCTACTACGGTCACGTTTGGCACTACTCCGCGCAGCAATCCTATCAGGGCCTGCAAATCAAGCCCGAACTGATGCAACGCGTCAAGGTGGCGGTGGCCGGCAAGGCCGCCGAAATCGAGTTCTGCGGCATTGAGCAACAGAGCACGCTGGTGGGCCGTGACCTGCGTCGGGCCTACGGTTTACTGGCTGCCATGGCCAACGCCGGCATGCTTGGCACCATGGGCGCGGCCAGTACTGTGGTCTTCGACGTGATGAGTGGCCTGCGGCTCAAGTGGACGCCGGAACAGGCGCACGCCATTGAAGAGGCCTATCAGGAGGTGTTGCGCCAGACACGCATGGACTTGCGCGAGCATGGAGAGCTCCTGGACGAGCTCGTCGAATTGTTGTTGAAGAAAGAAGAACTGCTGGCGGATGAGGTGCGCGACTTCTTCGACCGTTACGGGTTCTATACCCCCGAACTCACGCTAGTCCGCGATGGTGAGGAATTCCACATTTTCCCCCGCCTGGAGAGCGGCGAACGGCCAGCAGAGGCCGGTCTCGCGACCTGATCCCGGAGCCCTGGGCCGCGCGCCGTGGATGCCCGTCTGATTGAATTCATTCGCGCCCTGCGAGCCGCAGGCCTGCGCGTATCGCTGGCGGAAAGTCAGGACGCCGGTGAGGCGCTGGAAGCGGTGGGCGTGGCGCAGCGCGAACGCTTTCGCGCGGCCCTGAGCAGCACTCTCGTCAAGGAAGCGCGCGACCAGCCGGTCTTTGACTATTTCTTCCCGCTCTTCTTCGGCAGCGGCCAGCCCCCCATGAGCGACATTCCCGCCGACATGACGGAGGTGCAGCGCGACGCCTTGCGCGAAGCGCTCATGTCGCTGGCTGGTGACGCTGCGGCCCTGAGCGACCTGCTGCGGCAATTGCTGGACGGTCAGCGATTTTCTGATTCGCAGTTGCAGCAACTGGGCGAGCAGAGCGGTCTGGCCGAAGGCGAGTCGCTGACGCAACGGCGCTGGTACGAACGACGAATGCGACGCGCGGCCGGTCTGGCGGAGCTGGAGCAGCTCATTAAGGAACTGGTGCATATGCTGGCAGCGACGGGCATGGGCGAGGAGACGCGCGAGAAGCTGCGCGAGATGCTGCAGCAGAACGTCGGCGCGCTCAATGAACAGCTCTCGCAGCACGTGGGCAGCAACCTGGCGCAGCAGATGGCGGCGCGGGGGCCGGAACGGCCCGGCGACCTGCAGGACGTGCCCTTCAACCGCCTGCGCCACAGTGAGGTGGAGGCCCTTCGCGAGGAGTTGCAGCGGCTGGCGGCGCGCCTGCGCACGCGCGCGGCGCTTCGTCAAAAGCAGCACCGCACTGGCAACCCGGACCCGCGCCGCACCTTGCGGGCCAGCCTGCGTTACGGTGGCCTGCCGCTGGAAATCCGGCATCGTCAGCGTCGCAGGAAACCGGCCCTGTTGCTGCTTTGCGACCTGAGCACCTCAATGCGACACTGCGCCGCGTTCCTGCTCATGCTCGTCTACCAGTTGCAGGACCAGGTCGCCCGCACCAGCAGCTTCGTTTTCATCGACGATCTGGTCGAAATCAGCGAGCATTTCGCCAGTCGGGAGCCGCGCGACGCCTTGCTACGGGTGCTGCGCGAAAACCCGCCCGGTCATTACAACACCGACCTCGGTCGCAGCCTGGCGACCCTCTGCGAACGGCACGCGGACTGCATCGATCCCCGCACGACGCTGATCATCCTGGGCGACGGCCGCAACAACTTCAACGACCCGCGCCTTGATCTCGCGCAGCACTTGCAGCGGCGCAGCCACCGTCTCTTCTGGTTCAATCCCGAACCCGACGACACCTGGGGCAGTGGCGACAGTGACATGAGGGAGTACGCCCGGCACAGCGACGGGGTCTACCCGGTGCGTACCCTGCGTGAACTGGCCGGGGCGGTGGACGAGATTCTCGCCGCGCGCTGAACCCGCTTCAGGGCAGCACCTCGATCACAATGTCGTGGTCGCGGGCGTCATCCAGCGTCATCCACCAGGGGCGCAGCAACTCGTAATCGCAGTCGCCGGTCACGTCCAGGCGCAATTGCAGGTGTATCTGACGCGCCCCGTCGTTTCGTTGCCAACGGAGGACCTGGTGCGTGGCGGCGCAGCCCCGGCCCACGCTCCACAGGCCCGCCAGCACGCCGCCGTCGCCGAAGTCGTGGGCCTGGCGCGCCACCGGCTGGCGACAGAGCTGGCTGTTGTCGGCGAGGTCGAAGAAGTTCGCCAGTTCGTCGGCGCCGCGCAGCACGAAAAGCTGGCCCGCGGCGTCGCGCGCGGCCTCAAAGCAGATGCCCGCCACCACGCCATTGGCATCGGCCTCCGGGAGCGGTGGCGTGGGCACCGGAACATCCTGCGGGGAGTTGGCCTGTGGCAGGTTGGCGACCAGGTTGCAGCCGGCCAGCATCATGAGAATCAACGCCGCAATGCATCGCGGGAAGTGGTGGGACGTGGTAGGATAGCGGCACATTCAGCCTGGACCCCCGTTCCGCAGGAGCATGCATGCGCATACTGGTCATCTCGGATATCCACGCGAATCTTGACGCCTTCGATGCCGTACTGCAAGATGCCAACGGGCAGTGGGACTATGTGTGGTGTCTGGGAGACGTGGTGGGCTACGGTCCCGACCCCAACGAATGCGTTGAACGCCTGCGCGAGCTACCGCACCTTTGTCTGGCCGGCAACCATGACTGGGCGGCCCTGGGTCGGCTGGACCTGAACAGTTTCAATCCGGAGGCGCGCCAGGTCGTCGCCTGGACGAGCGAGGCGCTTTCCGGCAACAGTCGCATCTGGCTGGAAGCCTTGCCGACCACCTTCGTTGCCGGCGACTTCACCCTTGCCCACGGCAGCCCGCGCGAACCCGTCTGGGAATACATCTTCGAACCCCGCGTGGCTGCCCAGAACTTCCCGCATTTCGAGACTCCCTTTTGCCTGGTGGGTCATACCCACCAACCCGCCATTTATGAGCAACAGAACGGACCGGATTCGGTCGACATGGTATTGCCCGGCCCGCGCCAGCGCCGCCATCTGAACGGCCTGCGTCAAATCATCAATCCCGGCAGCGTCGGGCAGCCGCGAGACCAGAATCCACGCGCGGCCTACGCCCTGCTGGACCTGCCGGACGGCGTCTGGGAATACCGTCGCGTCGCCTATGACGTAAGCGCCGTGCAGGACCGTATGCGCCGCGTGAATTTGCCGGAGCGCCTGGTCAGGCGACTGGAGTATGGCTGGTAGCCCGGCTGCGGGGACGGAGGGGCCGGGCACGGCCCTGCGCTCCTGGCTGGCGCAGATCTGGCGTCTGGCGGAACGCCGCCGTCACACAGAAAGTGACTGGGTAGGCACCGGCGATCTGGGCGACTCCATGCACGCCAGCCCTCCTGTGGTCAACCGCATGGTCACGCGCCTGCGCCGCGACGGGCTGTTGCGTCACGAGCCTTACCACGGTGTCCGCCTGACCGACGAAGGGCGGCGCGTGGCCTTGCTGGAACTGCGGCGCCAGCGCATCGCCGAGGTTTTTCTGGAGCGTGTCATGGGATTCGCCTGGCACGAAGTCCATTCGGAAGCCACGCAGATGTGCAGCGGTCTGGACGACTTGCTGGTGGAAAGAATGGCGGAGATGAGCGGCCGGCCCCGGCGCTGCCCGCATGGCGAAATCATTCCGGCGCAAGACGGCGACCTTACGCCGATGGAAGACTGCCCGCTGTCCGACGTCGAAGCGAAAGGTGGCGCCTTGCGCGTGACCCGCGTGTTGACGCGCGAACCCGATCGCCTGGAATATCTGGCGGCCCTGGGGCTGCGGCCGGATACGGAACTTGAGGTCATTCACATTGCGCCATTTGAAGGGCCGCTGCAACTGCGCATCGGTCGCGAATACCGGATCATCGGCCACAGCCTGGCTGAACTGATATGTGTCGCGCCCTTGCCATGAGGCAGGGAAAGTCGTGTACAATCTGGTTGGTCCTGACGTGGAGTTTCTGCATTAACATGGCTTTGCGCCATCGGTTTTCTGCTGTCGTTGCGCTCGCACTGCTGCTGCTCTGCGCAAGCCTGGCCATGGCGCAGGATGAGCCGCTGGCTACGCCCACCGCCGTCCTGATTACGGACTTTAACTTCGAATTTCAGGGCTGGAACAACTGCGGCCCGGCGACCCTGACCAATGCCCTGACGCACTTCGGCTACCGCAACGACCAGAACCGCGCGGCCAACTGGCTCAAGCCCAACCGCGAAGACAAGAACGTGACGCCGCAGGAAATGGTGGATTTCGTCAACAACGAAGTGCCTGAACTGCCGGTGCGCGCGCTCGCCCGCAGCGGCGGAGACCTGCAACTTCTGCGTCAATTCATCGCGGGCGGCTATCCTGTCATCGTCGAGAAGGGCTACGAGCCGCCACCGGGGGACCTCGGCTGGATGGGCCATTACCTGCTGCTGATCGGCTATGACGACGACCGGCGCGAATTCACCACGCACGACAGCTATCGCGGGCCGCAGAAAATCTACAGTTACGACCAGGTCAGCGAGTACTGGCAGCATTTCAACAACAGCTACATCGTGCTCTTCGAAAGCGTTGAGGAACAGCAGTTGCTGGCCATGCTGGGCGAGGACGCCGACCCGCAGCAGAACATCCTCCGCACCCTGGAGCAGCAGCGTCTGGCCGTGATGGAGGACCCGGAAAACCCCTTCCTGTGGTTCAATATCGGCAGCAACTACGTGGCGCTGGCGCCGGACTATGGCCGCCAGGCCTGGGAATACGCCACGCTCGCCTTCGACGAAGCGCGGCGCTACGGTCTGCCCTTTCGCATGCTCTGGTACCAGTTTGGCCCGCTCCAGGCCTACAACGCGGTGGGTCGCTACCAGGACACCCTGACCCTGGCCAACGTCAATCTGAATGACGGCGGCGGCCACTTTGTCGAGGAAATCTGGTACCACGTCGGCAAGGCGCGCGAGGGCCTGGGGCAGACGCGGGTTGCCGCGGAAAACTACCGCCGCGCCCTTGAGGTCAACCGCAATTTCAGCGCCGCGCGCGAGGCGCTGGAAGCCTTGCAGTCTGGCGGGACGACCGGCTAGTCCAGACCCGCGACAGTCTGACGCGCATGCGCTACACTCCGCCCGTCGGCCGGCAGCAGGAGGATCGCAGGTGCAGCAAGCCCCTAACGACGGCATGCCTCCGCTGGCCGGCATCGGGACGCGTTTCCTGTCCCTGGTCATCGACACCATCATTCTCGCGGTCCTGCGTCTTTTCCTGATGATTCTGCTCGCGCCCCAGACTCTGGCGCAGGAGTTCCTGCTCGCCCTGGTGCTCGACATCGGAACGACCGTGCCCTATTACTGGTTCTTCTGGACGCGGGCCGGCGGGCAGACACCCGGCAAGAGCCTGTTGCGCATCCGGGTGATCAGCGAAAACGGCGTGGACCTCAGCGACCGCGAGGCCTTGCTGCGGGTTCTCGGCTACTATCTCGGCCAGTTGTCGATCGGCCTCGGCTTTGTCTGGGCGGCCTTCAACCGCGAGCAGCAGGGTTGGCACGACAAGCTGGCCCACAGCCTGGTCGTCACCAGCGACCTGCCGCCGCGCCTGATTCCGCGGCAGACGCACCTGGATCGTCCCTGACAGGTGATGAACCGGCCGTCCGCTTTTGCGTAGTTCATCATAAGGAAATTTGTGTTGTTGTCGGTCACACGCAACGGGGTTTTCGGACATCGGCGACGGGAGCATTCCGACAGGACCGGTCAGGGCAGGGGAGGGGCAGGCACGTGAAACCCAAAAGGCAGGAAGTTGAACTGGCGGTTGTCGGCAAGCGATTCATCGCCCTGGTCGTCGACGCGGTTTTGCAGGGCATCCTTGCCGGCCTGATATTCCTCGGCCTGGGCATGCGTGGCGTGGGTGAAGCCCTGCAAATGCTGCTGACCCTGGTCTATGGCTGGTATTTCCTGACGCGCCATGACGGCCAGACGCCCGGCAAGCGACTGATGGACATTCGCGTCATCAAGGAGGACGGGTCGTCAATCGGCGACGGCGACGCCATCGTTCGCGTACTGGTCACCTGGATCGGCGGCGCGGTGTTTTTGATTGGCTTCATCTGGGCCCTCTTCGACCAGCGCAACCAGACCTGGCATGACAAGGCGGCGGGGACGCTGGTCGTCAATGCCTGAGGCCGGATAAGTCGGCCATCCGGCGGTGAGCGTCTCCTTCTGGCAGGCGAATGGCGAGCAGCCCGTCCGCGAAGTCGATTTCCTGATCATTGGCGCGGGCCTGGTGGGCTGCGCGGCGGCGCTCTTCGCGGCGAACGCCGGACGTCAGGTCACCATCACTGACGCGCGCGACCTGGGGCTGGGCGCCAGCAGCCGCAACGCCGGCTTCATGATCACCGGTCTCGACAGCTACTATCACCGCGCCCTTGAGCGTTACGGACGCGCCGTCGTGCGCGAGATGTGGGGCCTCTCCGAAACGACCCATCGCCACCTGCACCACGTCATCGATGGCGCCGACGGGGCGGTGCAGCGTCAGCGTTGCGGCTCCCTGCTGCTGGCCGAGAGCGAAGCCGAGGCGCGCGACCTGGAAGAGGCGGCGCGGGCCATGGATGCTGACGGCATCGACCTGCAGTTTCACGCGCGCGACCCCCTGCGCCGTGGCTTCCACGCCGCCATTGAGCAGCCCCGCGACGCGGCCGTCCAGCCCTTCGAACTGGTGCAGGCGCTGTTTCAGCAGAGTGGCGCGGATTTGCTGCCCGGCAATGAGGTCTGGCGCATTGAGGAAGGTGAAAGAGGGATCGTTCGCGTCTACAGTCGCCTCCATCGTTTCGAGGCGCGACACGTGCTGGTCTGCACCAATGGCTGGTCGGCGACGCTGCTGCCGCATCTGGCGCGTCACGTCGTGCCGGTGCGCGGCCAGGTGCTGGTGACGGCGCCCCTCCGGCAAGGGCCGCTGCTCAACACCTGCGGCTACAGCGACTACGGTTACATGTACTACCGCGATACCTTCGACGGTCGCCTGCTGCTGGGCGGCGGACGGAAACAGAATCGCTGGCTGGAACAGGATCGCCTCGACGAGCGCATCAGCGACCCGGTGCAGCGCACACTCGAGGCCTGGCTACACAGGCGCTTCCCGGACCTGGACGCTCCCGTTGAGCGGCGTTGGGCCGGTGTGATGGGCTTCACTTCCGACGGTCTGCCCCTGGTGGGCCGGTTGCCTGGCATATCAAACGCAGGCTACGCCGTCGGTTTCAACGGTCACGGCCTGGCGCTGGGCGCCGGCTGCGCCGAACGCGCCGTCGACCTCTTGTTGCACGAGCGCCACCCCGGCGCCGTCAGCGCGGAGCGCATGCTGTAATGCTCACTCGCCGTGGATCACGCGGCGAAAGGCGCGCAGCGTACCCGTAACGTCTTCATGGCCCCAGATGTTGCGCCCGATGACGCCGCCGCGTACGCCGGCCTGCAGCAGGTCGCGAAACATCGCCAGAGCGTCGTCCAGGGTGTCCGTCTGCGGCCCGCCGGCGGCCACCAGCGGCACCGGGCAGCGCTCCACGATCTGCGTGTGCGCCGCCAGGTCGCCGCACCAGGGCGTCTTGACGACGTCCGCGCCGACCTCGGCCGCGCAACGCACGCCCCAGGCGATGTCCTCGGGGTTGTAGACGATTTCATTGTTCGCGCCGCGGGGATATACGTGACAGATGACCGGCAACTCGTGTCGCGCGCCGGTCTCCACCGTATCGGAAAGAATCCGCAGATACTTCACTTCGCTGTCGCCACGCACGTAGATGACGACGGCGATGGCGTCGGCGCCGAGGCGCAGGGCCTCCTCGACGGTGACAAACTGTTCGATGGCCGTGTCGTCGGTGCGCACGAAACTGGACTGCACAATGAGCGGCACGACGCCCGCGTAGGGCTCCCAGAGCGCGGCGGCCGTCCCCTTGTGCATGGTGACGGCGTCCGGCGGGCCGGCCATCACGGCGGCCAGGGTGGCGCGCAGGTTTTGCAGGCCGGCGGGGATGCCGGCCTGGTAGCCGATGTAATGGTCGATGGCCACTGAACAGAGGTTGCCGGAGGGATTGGCGAAGATGCGATTCATGCGAATTTGCTTGCCGAGGCCCATGCGATGCCGCTCCTTTTGATGTGAGAAACTGGTCGCGCCTCAACTGGCGCGGGCGATGAATTCGTGAATTTCTGGCAAGGGTGGAACGCCGGTCAGGCCGGGCTTCGTGGCCTTGAGCGCGGCGGCGGCCGAGGCGATGCGGGCGCATTCACGGACGGGGTTGCCCTGCGCCAGCGCCAGCGCCCAGGCGCCATGGAAGGCGTCGCCGCAACCGTTGGTATCCACCACGTCGACCCTGAAGGCCGGCTGGTGATGCAGGCCGTCGGCATCCAGCAGCCAGCAGCCCCGCTCACCGGCGGTGGCTACCACCGCCGCGCGCTGTGGCGTCCACAGGCGCTGCAGCGCTTCCTGCGCTGTGTCGCAGCCGCTCCAGCTGAGGGCGAATTCCTGCGAAAGAATGAGGTGATCGACCAGCGCCTGCAATTCTGCAAAGAGCGGCCCTTCACCGCGCTCGAAGTCGGCCACGATGGGGATGCCGGCGGCGCGCGCGATGCGGGCGGCGCGCAATTGTCCCGCCAGGCCAAAAGCATCGACGAAAAGCACGCGCGCCGCCTCAATCACGTCGGCCGGCGGCAGGCTGTCGTGCGCCCCCATCGTGTCGTCTCTGTGGAAGAAGATCGTGCGCGTGTGGTCCTCATCGCCCAGGACGACGATGGCGTGGATGGGGCTGCCGGACTCCGTGCGCACCACTGGCGCGACGTCCACGCCGGTGCGGCGCAGCTCGTCCTCGACGAATACCGAGAGTTCGTCGCGGCCCAGTTTGCCCGCGTAGGCGCAACGGCCGCCCATACGCGCCGCCGTCAACAGGGCCGCGGTGGTCAGGCCGCCGACGCGACGTTGCCGCCGCCGCACGCGTATCTTGGTGTCGCCCGCCGGGTAACGTTCGACGTAAAGGGCGTCGTCGACCGCGGCACAGCCCAGCCCCAGAACGTCCCAGCGCTTGTCCATCTCCGCTCCGGCGTCACATGCTTACGTCGAGGATGAAACGCGCCGCGGGACTGAGTCGCTTCCAGGTGGCTTCACGCAGATAGCGTTGCTGGTCCAGTTGCTGCGGCTGTTCGCGGCGACAGAAGTAGGAATGCAGGGCGCGGCGACGTTTGTCGGAGCCGTTGAAGGTGCCGCCGTGCCAGGTGTGCGAGTTGAAGATGACGACGCTGCCCGCCGGCGCTTCCAGGGTACGCTGGTCGGGATGCGGCGCCATCGGGTCCTCCAGGGCGTCCTGTGGCATTTGGCCGCTGCGCTGTGAGCCGGGCACGACGCGCGTCGCGCCGTTGGCCGCGCTGAAGTCATCCAGCAGCCAGATGGAGTTGCAGACCTGATAGTCGTCCGGCGCCACCGCCTCGCGCCAGTCCTGGTGCAGCGCCTGCAGGCCACTGCCGGGCAGGGCGGCGCGATAGTTGAGCGAGGAGAGCCGGAAGTCCGCGCGCAGCACGTGCCAGATGGCGGCAAGCACGCGTGGATGGGTGAAACAGACGTCGTAGCGCGGGTCCTTGTTGACGAGGTCGGAAAGGCGGTCGGCGCCGGTCTCCTGGTGCACCTCAAGGCCTGCGGCCGCGCCTTCCTCCGCCACCAGTTCGTCGGCGCGGGCGCCCAGTTGGTAGACCTGCTCCGGCAGCAGAATGTTGTAAAGGGGCAGATAACCGTCGCGTGACAGACGCTCCTTCTCCGCTTCGCTGAGGGTATCCGGCCGCACGCCGCAGGTCGCCAGGGCCGTCTTCATGTCCATGGTTATGCTTTCCGCACTGCGACAGTCCGGCGCGGAGTATAGCACCCTTGACTCCCGCCTGTTATATGCCAGACTCGCCACGATGGCCCTCGGCATTCTCAGCCTGGTTTACCTGCTCTGCGCGCTGCTGCTGATTCTGCACGCCCTGGGAACAGCCGTGCTGTTGCTGGTCTACTGGCGCACGCGGCACCAGTCGCTGGCGCCGCCCCCGGTGTCGGTCTGGCCGCGGGTGGCGGTGCAACTTCCCGTTTACAACGAGCGTCACGTCATCGAACGGCTGCTGGCCGCCGTCGCGGCGCTGGATTACCCGCGGCAGTGCCTTAAGGTCCAGGTGCTGGATGACTCCAGCGACGAGACCAGCGCCATCATTCGGCGCAGGCTGCCCTCCCTGCGCGCTCAGGGGCTTGACATCCAGCATCTGCAACGGGCGCAACGCCGGGGTTACAAGGCCGGGGCGCTGGCGGAGGGCCTGGCGCAGCTGGATTGCGACCTGGTGGCCGTGCTCGACGCCGATTTCGTGCCTCCGCCGGACTTTCTGCGGCGCACCGTGCCGCATCTGGTGGCGGACGAAGGCATCGGCATGGTGCAGACGCGCTGGGGGCACCTTAACTGGCCCGACAACGCGCTCACGCGCGGCCAGGCGCTGGCGCTGGACGGTCATTTCATCGTCGAGCAGACCGCGCGCAACCGCGCCGGCTGGTTCATGAATTTCAGCGGCTCCGGCGGTGTGTGGCGCCGGGACTGCATTCGCGAGGCCGGCGGCTGGAG
>DAOUIB010000492.1:0-8992 GCA_034428275.1 Anaerolineae bacterium | reverse complement strand
GCTCAGAGAAAGATCATCGCTGCGCGCCCGCCTGTCCGAATAGATTTCGATAGTGTGGCCCGCTCCCTGCATTCTGCGGGCCAGAATCTGGCTGAATGCGCCGACCCCTCCGGTCATCGGTGGAAATTCACCGCTGACGATGCCGATTCGCATCAAGTGACCCTCAAACCGGAGCGCAATACCTGCCAGTAAGCGCGTACTCTCTGCTGTCGCAGGGGCCGTTTGTGCCCCAGCAGACCCTTGGCGGCTTCCAGCAGGAGCTGATGCAGGAACATGAGCAACAGGAAAAGGCGCAACAGTCGGGCGCTGCGCTCCCCGTGCCAGATGCGCACGTAGCGCAGTTTGCTCTGCTGGAAGTGAATCTGGCTGCGGGCCTGCGCCTGCTCACTGCTGCGCCCGCCATGATGCACGATTAAAGCGTCGCCAACGTAGCGCACTCGCCAGCCCGCCGCCTTCGCCCGTCGGCACCAGTCCAGTTCCTCCGAATACATCACAAAACCGGGGTCAAGACCGCCGATTTCCTCATAGACCTCGCGTCGCAGCATCAACGCCGACCCCTGCACCCAGTCCACGTCGAAACTGTCGTCATCGTCGCGGTCTGCGACGCGGTAGTCGCGCAACAGGTTTTCCGGGGCCCAGGGCTGCAACCAGGTGCTCTCGAAGCAGGCCGTCAACAGGGTCGGAAAGCGTCGACGGGTGGACTGGGTTGACCCGTCACTGTTCAGGGTCTGCGGTCCCACGGCTCCCAACCGGGGGTCCGATTCCAGTTCCTGAACCATGCGGCCCGGCGCATCGCTTAGGACTTCGGTGTCCGGGTTAAGCAGCAGCATGTATCGACCGCGCGCGCGCCGCAGGCCAAGGTTGTTGGCCCGCGCAAATCCGATGTTTTCGTCGCAGGCCAGGAGCCGGACCGAAGGAAAGCGGTCCTTGATCATGGCGACGCTGTGATCGCTGCTGGCTGAGTCCACGACAATGACTTCAGTATCAAGATTTGAATGTTCCTGGTTGCCGAAGACAGAATCCAGACATGCCGCCAGCAGATCGGCAACGTTCCAGCTAACGATGATTATTGAGAGGTCAACCATGGCCAAAGTGTACTGCAAAGCGTCCGCAAGGGTCAGCCGGGCAGGTCGAACAGCCTGCAGGCGTTCTCCTCTGTGATCTGCGCCATTGTTTCGTTTGACACTCCGTGAAGGCCCGCCAGGCGGTCCACAATGTAGGGCAGCCAGGACGGTTCGTTGCGCCTGCCACGTTTCGGGGCAGGGGCCAGAAAGGGAGCGTCGGTTTCCACCAGCAGTCGGTCCGGCGGCACCTGACGGGCTATGCCGCGAAGTTCTTCCGCCTTTGGGAATGTAACGGGCCCGGTGAACCCCAGATAGTACCCCTGGTCCAGGGCTTGCCGGGCAACCTTGCCGCTTGCGGAGAAGGAGTGCAGGACTCCCACCCGATCTCGCATCGTCGGGGACAGGGACTTCGCATGTTCAATCAGCATGGGCAGCAGGTCCGCCGCTGCCTCACGGTTGTGAATGATGACCGGCAATTTGCACTCCGCCGCCAGGCGCAACTGGGAACGAAGCGCTTGGCGCTGCACGTCCGGCGGACACCGGTCCCGATAGTAGTCAAGGCCAATCTCTCCAACCGCCACGACTCCGGGCTGGCCGGCCAGTTCACGCAGGGTTTCAACACTGGCGACGTCGAAATCATGGCAGCCGTTGGGATGGATGCCGACAGCGACGTGCACCTGCGGCCAACGCAAGTGAATGGCCAGGGCCGCCTCGCAAGAATCAAGGTCAACGGCAGGGATGATGATGGACTTGACGCCGGCCCGCAGCGCCCTTTCGAAGACCTGCTCGCGGTCTTCAGCGAAACTCTCGAAATCCAGGTGGCAATGCGTGTCAATCATGCGCGCAAGGTATCGCGACAGTGCTGCAGCAGATCACGCAGGGATTGCTCAAGCGAGAATTTCGGTTGCCAGTCGGTGGCTTCGCGTAAACGGCGATTGTCGCCCCGTTTTAGCGGCACGTCCAGCGGAACAAGGCGGGACTCATCCACGTGTACGTCTATGGCCGCAGTGCTGATGGCGAGCAGCCGGTCCAGCAGGGTCTGGATGCTGTATGCCTTGCCGGATGCCACGTTGTAGGCCTTTCCCGCTGCCCCCCGGGCCAAAAGCAGTGAGAATGCGCGCACGACATCCCTTACGTCACAGAAGTCCCGACGGGCTGCCAGGTTCCCCACCTTGATTACGGGGCTTTGTTGACCCGCCTCGATGCGGGCCACCTGCCAGGCAAAGTCGGCCGCCACGAAACCCTCTTCCTGGCCCGGACCCATGAAATTGAAGGGACGGGCCCGAACAATTGGCAGTCCCCGTTCCAGGCCAAATTGCAGGGCTTGCATGTCCTGGGCGATCTTGCTGACCGCGTAGGGGCTGGTAGGCAGGAAAGGGCTCTCTTCGCTGACGGGGTCCTCCGACGGGTCGTAAATGTCTGAGGTCGTGACCACCAGCACGCGGGGTTGCGCGTCCAGCGCGGCGCAGGCTTCCAGCAGGTTTATCTGGGCCAGCAAATTGTTCCTAATGGTCGCCCAGGGTTGCGCAAAGGACTGTCGCGGCGAGGACATGGCGGCCAGATGCGCGACGAATTGCGGTCGAGTCTCCTGCAGCAAATACGCCGTTTTGTCTCCATCGCAGAGGTCCAGTTCGTGCAGTGTGACCCCTTCCAGTGTCCCGCCTGAGGTCAGGGTTGTGCCGTGCAGGCTGGCGCCAGGATGCTGCTGCCGCAAATGCCGTAGCAGGTGGCGACCGGCGAAGCCGGTGGCCCCGGTGATCAGAAAACGCATTGCGGACCCGGACATTTGGGTTTCAGAAACCTGTGTTTCTGACGAAGTGACGGTCAGGTGCCTTCTTCCCACTGGTTGAGGTAGCGGTCCTGCTCGGGCGTCAGTTCGTCGATGGCCACGCCCAGACTTTCCAGTTTTAGTCGTGCGATGGTCATGTCCACCTCCCGCGGCACCATATGAACGCCGGCGGCCAGCTCATTCACGTGGCGCACCAGATATTCCGCCGCCAGCGCCTGATTGGCAAAGCTCATGTCCATCACACTGGCGGGGTGTCCTTCGGCCGAAGCCAGGTTGATGAGCCGTCCCTCGCCGAGCACGTAGACCGGCCGGCCGTCAAGCCGGTATTCCTCGACGAAGGGCCGCACGAGTTCAGGGCCGGAATCGGCCATGGCGGCCAGACCGGGCAGGTTGATCTCCACGTCGAAGTGGCCGCTGTTGGCCAGTACCGCGCCGGGCTTCATTCGCTCGAAGTGCGGGCAATCAATGACGTTGATGTCTCCGGTTGCGGTGATGAAGACGTCGCCAAGGGCCGCTGCCTCCAGCATCGGCATGACCCTCAGCCCGTCCATGACCGCCTCCAGCGCCTTCAACGCGTCCACTTCCGTCACGATGACGTTGGCGCCCAGTCCGCGGGCGCGGTTGGCTATCCCGCGGCTGCACCAGCCGTAGCCGGCGACGACAACCGTACGACCAGCGATCAGGATGTTGGTGGCGCGAATCACGCCATCGATCGTACTTTGTCCTGTGCCGTAGCGGTTGTCAAACAGGTGCTTGGTGTCGCTGTCATTGACGGCGATCATCGGGAATTCCAGGGCCCCGTCCGCCGCCATGGCGCGGAGACGAATGACGCCGGTGGTCGTCTCTTCCGTGCCACCCAACACGCCTTGCAACAATTCGCGGCGGCTGCGATGCAGGGCGCTGACCAGGTCCGCCCCGTCGTCCATGACGATGTGCGGCTGCCGGTCCAGAGCCGCGTTTACGTGCCGATGATAGGTGGCCTGGTCCTCTCCCTTGATGGCGAAGACCGGAACTTCATTTTGGGTCACCAGGGCGGCGGCCACGTCGTCCTGGGTCGAAAGCGGGTTGGAGGCGCAGAGCACGATGTCCGCGCCACCGCTTTGCAGGGTCTGGACCAGATTGGCGGTCTCGGTAGTGACGTGCATACAGGCCGTCACCCGCATGCCGGCAAGGGGTTTTTCGCGGTCGAAGCGCTCCCGAATGGAACGCAGCACCGGCATTTCGTTTTCGGCCCAGTTGATGCGGAAGCGACCGCCGGTGGCCTGATCCAGGTCTGCAATATCGTGGTCAACCGTCATTCCCTGTCCCCGCTCCTGATTTTTCCGAGAGTCGACAAAATTCCTGCGTCCTCTTCAACGCCCTGCAATTGCTCAAGGCGCCCGCCATCATCCGCGCACTGGCGAAAGCGCTTGATGAATTCCTCGATGGTAAAGCAGTGGGATTGCGTACCGGTCTGTTCCAGGGCGTAGCTGGCGCACAGGGCCCCAACCCTGGCGCTCAACACCAGGGGCCAGCCGGCGACCAGTCCGCAAAGAACGCCACCGCGGAAGGCGTCGCCTGCCCCGGTGGGATCTGCAATGCGGGAGACCGGAAATGGAGCGACGCGCTTTCGCTCTCCGTTTTCATGGACATCCACGCCGTCGGCGCCGCGAGTGATCAGCACAACCGGAAAACTGTTGACCAGACTCTCCTGGTCCAGACCCGTCTTTTGACAAATCATGCCCGCCTCATAGGCGTTCATAACAAGGACCCAGGCGCCTCTCATCAACTCACGCAACTGAACGCCATCGAAGCGGGCCACCTGTTGGCTGGGATCACATACGAAAGGGATGCCCGCTTCACGGCACTCCCTGGCCAGTTGCAGCATGGCGACCGGGTCGTTGGGGGAAATGAAGACCAGTTCCGCCGCTGGCCCCTCAATTTCGGCCAGGCGATAGTCGCGGGCGCAGGTCATGGCGCCGGCGTAAAACGAGGCGATCTGGTTGTTGTCCAGGTCCGTGTTGGCGAAGAAGCTGGCGGTGAACAGCGTATCGATCTGGCGCACGGCGCCGGTGTCCACGCCGGCCGATTCCAGCCAGGCACGATAGTCGCCGAAGTCGCTGCCCACCGTGCCCATCAAGCGCGGCCGGAGCCCCAGCAGGGCCGCCGTGTAAGCGATGTTGGCAGCCGTGCCTCCCCAGTGGCGTGTCATGTCCTCGACGAGGAAACTGACGCTGAGATGATGCAACTGGCCATCCAGGAAATGGTCTGTGAAGCGACCGGGAAAACGCATCAGGTAATCGTAGGCGATTGAGCCGGTGATGACGGTTTCCATATCCTGCCCTGATGGGAGCGTCGGGATGGTTGTGCCGGAACGGCGGGAAGTATAACCCCCGCCGGAAAATAGGGTCAAGTGCCCCTGGTGGAGGGGGCGGGTATGTAACGGTCCGCCTCTCCCGACAGGAGGAATTCCTGCACGAGGGAATCGACGAGACGTTCAACAGGCGCGTGATCGTCTGTGAAAATCAGATCGCCGGCGACTGTTGGCACCAGACTCGCGACCCCCAGCGCAAGGGCCTCGCGCAGTACCGGACTGGCGCTTTGGGGCAAACTGGCGAGATTGCGGGCCAGTGTATCTGCCTGGGTCCGCTGGCTGGTCGCCACCAGAATCGAATTAAAGGAATTTGGCACGTCCATGACATGTACGTCCGGAAATACCTGCAACAGGGTTGCCGTCATGGCGTCCACCAGTCGCCGGTCGCTGTGGGTCCGGCCAACGTTTACGGCCAGCGCGCCGTTCGGCAACAAACGGCCCTTCGCTTCCTCCAGGAATTCAACAGTGGTCAGGTGCCAGGGGATGTAGGGTGGGCGATAGGCATCCAGGGCGATCACGCTGTACTGGCGCGGCAACTGGCGCAGGGCAACGCGGCCGTCGGCCGCCCAGGTGCTCAGGCCAGGAATGGCGTCCATGCCAAACCAGTCCCTGGCGACGTCGATCAGGGTCGAATCAATCTCGATGCCATCGATCGGTATCACGCCATAAACACTGTGGTACTGGCGCGCCACCGTGCCGCCGGCCAGACCGACAATGGCCAGAGACTCCACGGGTTGCTGATTTTCCCGATATTCATTGAACCAGGGAGCGGTGAGAAAAAAGCTCCAGGTGCGGCCGTAATTGATGCGCTGCGGGTGCCACTGGCTGTGGATTCCCTGACCTTCGTTCAGATACAGGTACCGGTAACCCTGGCTGTCTTCCTGCACCTGAATGTAGTTGTAAGCGCTCTCCTGCTCCAGCAACAGGCTGCGCCCCGGGGGCGCGGCCCGCAAGGGACCGCTGCTGACCAGCTGGACCATCAGGACGATGACAGGCGGCATCCACAAATTGCGAAGGGGGAAGCGCCCGTCGCAGAGCCATAGCCCGGTAAGGGCCATCAGGTAAAGCAGGGCGGCAAAGAGGAGAAAGGTATTGCGCGTTCCGATTTCCGGGATGAAGACCAGCACCGGCAGGAAAGTACCGAGCAAACTTCCGAGGGTGCTGATCGCATAGACCTTGCCGGAGACCTGGCCCGTCATGCTAAGGTCGTCGATTGCCAGTCGCATGGCGAAGGGCGGCACGCATCCCAGCAGGGTAACCGGCCCCGCAAACAGCACCAGCACCGACAGGAAGGCGCCCACGACGACGATAGCGTCCACGTTGATCACCGCGTTGGCCGCTCCCTGCAGGATGGGACGCGAAAGCAGGGGAATAAGCGCGCTGAAAAAGGCGGCCCACAGGACAAGGCGAAACAGGTTTCGCGGACTTGGATGTCGGTCTGCCAGTCGACCGCCGAGGAAATACCCGACGCTAAGGTAGAGCAACATCAGGCCGATGACGTTGGCCCAGACCAGGTTGCTGGTGCCAAACACATTGCCCAGCAGGCGCGAGGCGGTGAGTTCGATGGCCAGGGTGCTCATACCGCTGACGAAAACCGTCAGATAAAGCAGCCCCGGTCGCATCAGAATGCGGACAGGCGCGCGGCGGAGCGGCGGGAAAGGGCGAAGGCTATGTCCTCATCCATCTGGATGGGGACGACCGTAATGCGCTCGAGGTGAAGATTGGCCAGCAAATCGTCGGGAGCTTGCTCGCCGCCAAAAGAGAAAGGGTCAACCAGAATGCAGAGCGGACGGACCCCGCGACGCTTCAGGACCCGCGCTTCCCGAACCCAACGGACGTCCAGCGACGACGTGACAATGATCAGGGAGGTCCCGCGCGTCATGTGAGGCATTTCGACGGCAAGCATTTGCTCGAGGGAGTGCCCGGATACGCTGCGGCCGACGGCAAGGATCTGCAGGATCTGGTTGAGTTGCCGCTCCCCGTTCTCGGGTTGTAGTATCTCCCGTTTTGGCCCCCAGGCGACGAAGCCAACCGCACGATCGGCCTCTTCGATGAAGTGTCGGGCGAGGGAGGCTGCCGCCACGACGCCGTATTCCTCGGTGGAACGGGGCAGGGAATCGCTTGTGATGGCCGGCCCGTCGCCGTCAACCCGCTGCAGGGACTCATGCTCGACGAGCGATTCGGCGGAGAAGTCCATCAGAATCCAGATGTCGAGTTGCGGGTCCAGTTCGAATTCCTTGACCATGAGACTGTTGCGACGGGCGCTGCTGCGCCAGTGAATGCGGTTGAAGCTGTCCCCCGGCGCATAATCGCGAACGCCCGTGGCGTTGGTCGTTACGTAGTGGGTCCGACGGCGCAATATGTTGCCACCCGTGATTTCGCCAAAAGGCAACTCAAATGACTCCAGGCCTACGGTCGCTGGATAAATGACTATTCTGGAAATCTCGTCCAGCCTGCGGATTGCGTAATGAAAGCCAAAGGGATCACCGCTTGCCAGAGTCATCGGACCCAGGCGGAATTCGCCACGGGCCAGGCATTTCGTGCCTACGTCCCATTTCCAGGCCTTGCGACGACCCAGGGCCGGTACGACCTGGCTGACCCTGTGACCGGGCAAGGTGGAATAATCGCGCAATTCCAGCCACAGGCCCGGCAGCCATGAGCGGTTGCGAATTTCCAGGTTTTCACCGAGGTTGCCGCCAACCTGTGCCCGCCGGGCCAGGGTCTGCCGGATGAGGCTGATCTGACGCAGCGTTAACCAGCACCACAAGACGGAAGCGACCAGCAGGCCGGCAAACAGCCAGGCCATGCGAAAGAAGAAATCCCTGCCTGTCCAGGCCCCCAGCGCAAGGCAAAGCAGGAGCAGGAGCCAAAGCCCGTGGCGCCGGTTCTGCATGAATGCTTACTGGCTGGACGCCCCCGGTACGGGGGTATTGTTGACAATTTCCTGAACGATACGACGGGACGACACGTCCCGGATGCGTGAAGAGGGACCGACAATGATGCGGTGGGCCAGCGTGACTTCCGCAAGGGCCTTCACGTCATCGGGAATCACGAATTCCCGGTCCGCCATGGCGGCGCGCGCCTGGGCACAGCGGAACAGGGCCAGCGAACCGCGGGGACTGCTGCCGAGGTAAACATCCGGATGTTGGCGCGAGGCGTTGACCAACTCGATGATGTAGCGTCTGATTTCTTCGGCGACGTACACTTCGCGCACAGCGCGTTGCGCGGCGCCCAGCTCCTCAACCGTCACCACCTGGCTCATGTTTTCGATGGGATGACGGTATTGCTGGGCCCCTAACACCGCGAATTCCTCATTGGGGGCCGGATATCCAAGTCGTATGCGGATCAGGAAGCGGTCGATCTGGGCTTCGGGCAAGGGGAAGGTGCCTTCGTATTCGATAGGGTTTTGGGTGGCCAGAATGAGAAAGGGGTCTTCCATTTGCCAGGATACGCCGTCCACCGTGATTTGCCGTTCTTCCATCGCCTCCAGCAGGGCGGCCTGGGTTTTGGGCGTGGCGCGGTTGATCTCGTCGGCCAGCACGATTTGCGCCATGACGGGGCCGGGGCGGAATTCGAATTCCCGTGTTTTCTGATTGAAAATGGACACGCCGGTCACGTCCGAGGGCAACATGTCTGGCGTGAACTGAAGTCGACTGAAGCTGCAGCCAATCGAGCGGGCCAGGGCGCGCGCCAGCATCGTTTTGCCCACGCCCGGGATGTCTTCAATGAGGATGTGACCCTGGCTCAACAGGCCCAGAACCGTCAGGCTGATTTCGTTGCGTTTGC
>DAOUIB010000491.1:0-6291 GCA_034428275.1 Anaerolineae bacterium | reverse complement strand
AGGTCCCAGGCCTGGTGGGCGACGGCGACCAGATCGACCGGCGCTCCCTCCTGACTGTCGCCCTGGCCGTCTACCGCGCTGACCTGGCCCAGCGATGGCGTGGGCGTCAGGGTCGGCAAATGCAGCACAGTCTGCGTGAACAGGGGCAGGCTGGCCAGGTCGCCCTCAATGTCCAGCAACTCAAGGGCGATCCAGCCCCGGCCCGTCGCTGCGCGGGCGTCCAGGACCTGGACCCAGGGCAGGAGGCTGTGGCGGGCCGTGAGTCGGAAGCGCTCGCCGGCCTGGCCCACGGCGATGCGGGCATAATCCACGCCGGGCCCCTGACGAATGTTCACCCTGCCGGCGAGGGCGCCGTAAACGGCCGCCGGCGGCGCCGGCGTCGAGGTCTGTGGCACAGGGGTCATCGACAGGGTGGCGGGCGCGGAAGCGGGAGTCGGCTGCGCCGGCCCGGCCGGCACGACCAGGGTTGACAGGGGCAGGTCTTGGCTGTCGCCGTCGATTGCCACCAGGTCGGCGTAAACCCAGCCCATCGCCTGGCCGCGGGCATCGCCAAGCAGGACCCAGGGGTACAATTCGCTGCGGGCCAGCACCGGCCAGCGCTGGCCATGGTGGATTTCACCCCGCAGGTCGGCTTCCACCGCGGCGGCCGCGCGCAAATTGGCCTGGCCCAGCGCTTCGGCCGTCACCGGGGCGGGGGACTGGGCCATGGCCGGCCAGGCCGTCAACAGGGCAAGCGTCAGCAGGAGCAGCCCGCGACCCATGGTGCAATGCCTCCCTGACCCGACTTCAAACCGGTTTCATGGTAGGCAGGCCGTCCGCGGCGCGCAAGGCAGTCGTTGACAGTGCAGCGAAGCCTGCTACAATGCCCGCGTCAGCCGAAGTGGCGGAACAGGCAGACGCGCTACGTTCAGGGCGTAGTTCCCCTCGGGGAGTGTGGGTTCGACTCCCACCTTCGGCAAGGCCAGGCAGTCCCGTAGCGGGGCTGCCTTTGTCTTACTCGCGCTCCGGCAGGGCGATGATGGTCGGCTCGCCATTGATGAAGTGCGCCAGCAGCAGGGCCGGCGTACTGCCCCGGTTGTGCAGGCTGTGCGCGACTCCCGGCGCCACGAAGAGCGTGCTGCGGGCCCGCGCCAGCACCTGTTTCTCGCCCATGTCAACCAGCAACTCGCCTTCCAGTACCGTGAGCGTTTCCTCGAACTCGTGAAAATGCAGGGGAATCCGCTCCCCGGGCAGCAGGCGCTGTTCCCAGACCACGACGCTGCGCGCGCCGCAATTGCGGGAGACGATGCTTCGCGTCAGCAGACCGCTGCGTTTCGTGCGCCAGGCCGCCTGGCGTTCGTGCTCAATGTGGCTCATGGGGCCCTTCCTGCCTGTGGCTCCGGTTATACTGTGGTTTATGAGCGGAAGTCCAGGCGCTGCGCTTCCCCGCATCAATGGCATTCAGGTGGTGTTTGCCGTCATTTTGACGGTGGCGCTGACCCTGGCCATTAATTTCAGTACGCGCATCAGCGCCGGCAGACCGCTGCAGGAAGCGCGGCGCCAGGTGCTGGCCGAAATTGAAACCCTGCGGGCGGACCAGGCGAATCTCATCGCGGAAAGGGACCATGCCCGCAGCGATGCCTACGTGCAGCGCTGGGCCAGGGATGAGGGGAAGATGGTGCGACCGGGCGAGCGTCTCGTCATTCCCGTGCCGACGGAAAACACCCTTTACATTCCGCCGGTCAGCGCCAGCGACAGCGGCGCAGCGCTGCGCGTCGAGGTGCAGACCCTGCCGCGTCGGGCCCCCAACTGGCATCTTTGGTGGGCGCTGTTTTTCGATCGGCCCCCGCCGGACCTCGACGGCTAGACATCCGGCTGCGCCCCCGCCGGCGCAAGCACCTCCAGCCCGACCCCTGTGGCGGTCTGCAGCAGGGTGCCCGGCAGGGCCTGCGCGCGACGCAGCACGCCCAGTGCATGGCGCTTTCCATCCGGCGCGGTGACGCTGCTGGTGAGGCGGCCGGCGACGCGTCCCTCATGTAGCAGCTCCGCCGGGGCCTCCACCGCGGCGGCCGGGCGCAGGCGCACCATCATCTTCGCCAGTTGTCCGCGACTTTCCATGCGGGCGATGATCTCCTGGCCCGTGTAACAACCCTTGCTGAAGCTCACCTCGTCCCACAGCCCCAGTTCCAGGGGGATGTAGTCCGTCGTGAGTTCACTGCCGGCTGCCGGCAGCCCGGCGCGCACGCGTAGCGCGTTGAAGAGCAGCGACCCGGCGGGCTGCGCGCCGGCGTCGCACAGCGCCTGCCACAGCTCCGCCGCGGCCGCCAGCGGCGTGAGCAGGGAAAGGCGCGGCACGCCGGGCGCCTTGCGCGACGCGACCTGCAAGGCATGGCCGGCCAGTTCTGCATTGCAGAGAATGCAACTGTCCAGGGGTGTTGGCGGCAAATGCAGCAGGGCCGGGGCCGCAGGGCCGATCAGGTCGAAGAGGGCGTGGGCGGGCGCAAGATCGCTGATTTGCACGTCATCATTGAAAAAGATGTTGCGTTGCAGGTAGTCGCGCAGCGGCGCTGTCCGTCCGGGGCCGCCGAGCAACAGGAGCCCCTCCGGCTCGCGCCAGACTTCGACCCGCTCCAGCACCCGACCGTGCCAACTGGTGAAAATCGTCGGGCAACCCTCGTTGAGGCCCGGGGCCAGCACGTCATTGGTCGAAAGGCGCTGCAGGAGGTCGGCCGCGCTGGCGCCGGAAAGTCGCAGGCGGGCCTCGTGCGAGCGGTCGAGCAGGACGGCGGACTGCAGGGCAGCCTGCCAGGCCTCCTGCGGATCGCCGAAATGCAGCGGAATGCCGTCCGCCGCCAGGCGCGCGCCCCGGGATTGCTGCAAGGCCCGCAGGTCCATGGTCAGGGCGACAGCAGGGCTTCGCCGACGTCTAGCTGTTGCGCCAGGCCGGCGGGCAATTCGGGGTCCTGCAGCGAGGCCCAGCGCCAGCCCGCCGGAGGGACCGCGGGAGCGTCATCCAGCTGGAAGACCCAGGTGAAATGCAACTCCTGACCCTCCCCGCCGGGCAGCGCTTCAACCAGGGTCGGCGGCAGAAAGGAGCCGGCGTGACCCAGGGGGTTGTGCAGGCAGCCCTGCGCGTTCCAGGGCAGGTCCGCCAGACAACGCAGGGCGGCCTGGTGCGGCGCTTCAGGCGCTCGCAGGGGGCGACAGGGCAGGCGCGCGCCCTCCGATCGCAGTAACGCCCGCTCCCCTTCCATAAGCAGCAGCCGGGCCACGTAACGCCGCCTGCGCAGGCCACGCCGATGAAAGCGCTGCCTTTCCCTGCGGTGCAGCAGAATGTCGCAGAGCCTGTCGCGGGACGAGGCCAGATCGTCGTTGACAATAACCTCATCGGCGAGAGCGACGTACTGCATTTCCATGCGTACGCGGCGGATGCGCGACTGGATGTCCGCTTCACGGTCGCCGCGCCCCTGCATTCTCTGGGTCAATTCCCGGGCCGAGGGCGCTTCGATGAAGATCAGCACGCTGTTGTCGGGATACAGCATCTGCAGGCAGGTGGCGCCCAGCACGTCCAGATCGGCGATGAGGGTCTCGCCAGCCGCCAGACCGCGTTCGACCGCCAGGCGCGGGACCCCGTAATAGCGACCGGGATGGACTTCCTGCCATTCCAGCAGCTCGTCGTCCGCGATCATTCGCCGAAAGCGCGGCATGGAAACGAAGTGGTACTCGCCGGCCTCCACTTCACCGGGGCGCGGCGAGCGCGTGGTACAGGTCGCCAGGTGCTTCAGCCAGGTCAATCGCCGGAGGGCATCGTTCATCAGGGTGTTTTTGCCTGCGCCTGCTGGTCCGACCACCATAAAGAAGATGCCGCGACCGTCGCTCAAACCCTCTTCCTTTCGGGCTGCCATGGCATGTTCCCAGTGTAACAGAAAGCGGGTCGCAGAACAGCCTGCCCTGTGAGTTCCCCCGGCCAGGGTGTAGACTGTAGGCGGCAGGCCGGACGATGGGGCAGGGATGGGCGCGAGGATACTGGACGGCAGGGCGTTGGCGCAGCGTCTTCAGGCGGAAATCGCCGTGGGCGTGGCCCGTTTGCGCCAGGAACATGGCCTTGTGCCCAGGCTGGCCGCCCTGCTGGCCGGGGACGACCCGGCCTCGGCGCAATACGTGCGCATGAAGCGCCGCGCCTGCGAAAAGGTGGGCATTGAATCGCAAACCCTGGAACTGACCGCCGACAGCGACCAGCGGGCGGTGGAGCGGGCCCTGCGCGATTTCAACGCCGATCCGGCCGTCCATGGCATCCTTGTGCAGCTGCCCTTGCCGCCGCAGATCGACGAGCAGGAGGCCCTGGCGCGGGTGAGCCTCGCCAAGGACGTGGACGGTTTCCATCCCCTGCACATCGGCCAGCTGGCCATGAAGGGGCGCGAGCCGGCCTTCGCGCCGGCGACGCCCTCCGGCGTGATGGTCATGCTGGAGGACGCCGGGGTGCATCTGGCGGGCGCGCACGCCGTCGTGCTGGGCCGCAGCAATATCGTGGGGCTGCCGCTGGCCCTGATGTTGCAAAAGGCCAATGCCACGGTGACCCTGTGCCACAGCCACAGCCGCGACCTGCCCGCCCTGGTGCGCCAGGCGGACGTGCTCATCGCGGCTCTGGGGCGGCCCCTGTTTGTGCAGGCGGAGTGGTTGAAGCCAGGCGTGGCGATCATCGACGTCGGCACCAATCGCATTGAGGACCCCGCCAGCGAACGCGGCTGGCGCTGGGCCGGAGACGTGGACTTCGAGCGCGCCAGGGAGGTGGCGGGCGCCATCAGCAGGGTGCCCGGCGGCGTGGGGCCGATGACCATCACGATGTTGCTGCGACACACCCTGCTGGCCGCGCAACGCAGCCGCGGCCCGCAGGTATGACCGCCGGACTACTGGAGACGGCGCCGGCCCGTAAGCTGGCCGGCAAGGAGAACGCCTGATGACCAATTCGGGGACTATCGATCGTCTGCGCGCCCACGTGGCGCTGGAACGGGACACGATCATCGCCTTTCTGCGCGAACTCTGCGCGATCCCCAGCATGGACAGCCAGATCCGCGAGGTTGGCGAGCGCGCCGAAGCGGAGATGCGGCGCGTCGGCTTTGACGAGGTGTGGTGGGACCGCATGGGCAACGTCGTCGGGCGCATCGGCGACGGGCCGCGCAAACTGCTTTACGACAGTCACCTCGACACCGTCGGCGTCGGCAACGCGGAAGAGTGGGACTGGGACCCATTCGAAGGGGTGGTGCGCGACGGCGTCCTCTTCGCCCGCGGCGCCTGCGACGAGAAGGGCAGCACGCCGGGCATGATTTACGGTCTGGCGCTGGCGCGTGAACTGGGCCTGCTGGAGGGCTTCACAGGGTACTACTTCGGCAACATGGAAGAGTGGAACGACGGCAGCGCGCCGGACGCCCTCTACAACGTGGAGGGCCTGCGGCCGGACCTGGTCGTCATCGGCGAACCGACCAACATGCAGGTCTATCGCGGCCAGAAGGGGCGCGTCGAAATGCAGGTGGACGCCCGCGGCCGCAGTTCGCACGCCGCTTCCAATCACCTGGGCGACAACCCGATCTACAAGTTGCTGCCGGTGATGGAACGCATCCGCCGTCTGGAGGCGGAATTCCGCAACGATCCCTTTCTCGGTGACGGTCGCATCACGATTACCGACATCCACGTGGACACGCCCAGCATCAATGCCGTGCCCAACCACGCCAGATGCTTCGTCGACCGGCGTCTGACCTTCGGCGAGGACCCCCACGAGGAACTGCGGCGCCTGCAGGCGATCGTGGGCGAACGGGACGACATGGAAGTGTCGATACTGCGTTACGAGGTGCCCAGTTACACCGGCTACGTGTACCCGCTCGACAAGATTTATCCGGCCTGGGCGCTGGCTGAGGAGCATGCCCTGGTGCAGGCCGGTCTGCGCGTCGGTGAAATGCTGTGGGGCCCGATGGAAAGGCCGGGCAAGTGGAACTTCTCCACCAACGGCGTGTTCTGGGCCGGCAAGGCCGGCATCCCCTCGATCGGTTTCGGCCCGGGCGAGGAAGAACACGCCCACACGGTGCTGGACCAGGTGCCGCTGGAGGACGTGGTGCGTTGCACCGAGTGGTACGCACTGCTGCCCGCCGCGCTGCGAGAGGCGGAGGCGTGACCGGCGTTCCGGAAAGGGGTACAATTTTCGCCCCGTTCGAGCAGGATTGGCGGAGGCAGTGATGCAGACGGACTTGCGCGGTCGTGACATGATCACCACCCAGGAATGGACGCGGGACGAAATCGACACCCTGCTGGACGTCGCCT
>DAOUIB010000490.1:0-3430 GCA_034428275.1 Anaerolineae bacterium | reverse complement strand
CCGTCCATGGTCTTGAGGTCCACGACCAGGGGAACATCGGCGTGCGCCCTGTGCAAGGCGCGCACGCCGTGCAGGCCTTCAGCCAGAATCAGCGGTGTGCCAGCCTCAAGCCAGTCCACGCCGGCGCTGACGGCGGCCTGGGCGAGTGCCAGGGCCTCGTCAATCGTGGTGACGTCCAGCGAAATCTGGATTTTGGCATCCATCACACAGCCTTTCAGAGAACCAGTACAGATTTGACGTTGCTTCCGGATTCCATGTGCTCAAAGGCGCTGTGCCAGTCTTCAAGCGGGTATTCGCCGCCGATGACCGGATCCAGGTTGAGCTGGCCCGACCCCATCAACCCCAGGACGCGTTCCCAGGTGTTGTAGGTATGGCTGAAGCTGCCCTGAAGGGTGACGGCCTTGCCCACCAGCGGGTCGAGGTTGAAACCCAGCGGTTGCGGCCCCCAGCCAATCTTGGTGATCAGTCCGTTGGGCCGCACCATGGCCATGGCCTGCTCCAGCGCCACGCTGACTCCACTGCAGTCCACGACCAGGTCCGCGCCGAAACCGTCTCCGCGCGAAAGGACGTATTCCACCGGGTCTTCCTGCAGAATGTTGAGGGTGCGGCTGGCGCCAAGTTCGGCAGCGACTCCCAGGCGATGGTCGTCGACGTCGGTGCCAAGCACGATGATCTCGCTGGCGCCGCGCAGTCGCGTGACCAGCAGGGCCATGATGCCGATAGTTCCCGCCCCCTGGATGACGACGGTATCGCCGGGTTTCATGATCGCCGTTTTCTCGACCAGGGCGTTGTAGGCCACGCAGACCGGCTCGGTGAGCGCTGCATGGGAGAAGGGCACGCCTTCCGGAATCGCGTGCAGAATCTCCTGGCGCGCCGTCACAAATCGCGTGAAAGCGCCGTCCGCCAGGGCGCCGTAGCCCAGTCGCCCGGGGCAGAGGTTGTAGGCGCCGCCCAGACAATAACTGCACTGGTTGCAGATCTGCGCGGCCGTTTCGCAGGCAACGCGATCGCCCGGTTTGACCTTCGTCACGTCATTGCCCACGGCGGCGACAAGGCCGCAAAACTCGTGGCCAAGGACCAGCGGCAGGCGGATCTCCCAGCTGTGGTTTTCTTGCCACATGTGCAGGTCGCTGCCACAGACTCCGGCCGCCTTCACTTCAAGAATGACGTCATTGGGGCCAGGGTCAGAAGGTTCGGGAATGTCTCGCAGCTCAACGGCATCGGGTCGGCAGTCGTATTTGACAAGAGCCTGCATCACGCACTTTCTCCAAAGTAGACGTTGCAGAGATTTCGCAGAAAAAGCAGGGATTCCTGCATTTCGTCAAGGCCGTTCACGCCATCCTCAATGCTGATCCAGCCGCGATAGCCGTGGTCGGCCAGGATCTTCATGATCGCCGGATAGTCGTTCATACCCTTGCCGGTGACGCCGTGACGCAGATTGGGCGAATAACCGAGCGTGCCGTCACTCTGGCGCAACTCTTCCAGGGTGGTGCCCTCCGCCAGCCAGCGATCGCTCGCGTGCATGCTGACGACTCGCGGCGCCACCGCCCGCAGCAAGTCCAGGGGGTCGTCGCCGGCGACGATGGCATTCGAGGGATCGTACTGGACGCCGAAATGCGGGTGGTCCGGGATGGCCGCCAGCAACTCGAGAAACACGTCCATTTTCTGGGCGAATTCCGGATACTCCCAGAACCCGTCCTTGTAGTGGTTCTCAAGTCCCAGCACGATGTCCAGTTCTTCCGCCACGGGCAGAAGGGCCTGGATGCATTGTGCGACCCATTCGACGCCCTGGCTCAGGTCGACGTCGGGATAGCGCTGCCCGCTCAGCACACGGCAGACCGAGCCTGGGCCGCCGAGGCGGCGCGTGACCCGCATGACCTCGACCTGCTCCTCTACCGCCTGCGCGCGCCAGTCGGCGTCGGGGACCGTGAAATTGGGAGAGCAGCACATCATGGGCATGGCGAAGCCGGCCCGCCCAAGGGCGTCGCCAACGTTGTCCAGATAGGCGGAATCGAAGCTCTCCAGAAAGCCGTCGTAGAGCTCCAGCCCGTCGGCGTCCAGCGACCGCGCCATCTCAATCCAGCGAAAAAGGGACAGGCTGCGGTCGCCGGCAATCTGCTGTTCGAAGGCCTTGGGGTAGGCGGCCAGATTCATGGACCAGGGTTCCCTGCCATGTGAAGAAGAGGCGGCAGCCACTCTACTCAGGCGCTCCCGCAATTGCCAGTGCGACTACAGGGAATAGGGCACGGTGCCGGTCTCATCGACCGTATAGCCCCGGCGACGGATGTAGTCGTCGCCATGCAGAAACTCGTCTCCCTGCCGGGCGAGCATCTCCGTCAGGCGCGCATCCAGTTGCTGGCGCAGGTCGCGGCAGGCGGGGTCATCGATTCTGTTTTGCAACTGCCAGGGATCAGCCTCGTTGTCGTAGAGTTGCCAGGGGCCCTCAAGGGTCCGCGTGTAGGTGTGACGTCGCGTGCGCAGCCCGCGAAACTCGCGGCCGCCTTCGCTGCGCGTCCATTCGCCGAAGGGGTGGTAGCAGGCCAGCAGGGCCGCGCCGCCCGACGGGTCCGGGGACGCACGACGAATGTGGTCGCTGAAATCCAGTCCCTCGACGGAAGCGGGCGCGGGAATGCCGCAGAGGCCCAGCAGGGTCGGCATGATGTCCGGCGCGTTGATCAGGGCATCCGACTCCCTCGCGGCCACGCCTGGGCAGCGCAGCAGGAAGGGCACGCGTATCGATTCTTCCCAGGGTTTCTGTTTGCGCACGGTGCCCTGGGACCCGAGCATGTCGCCGTGATCGGAGGTGAAGACGAAAATGGTGTTGTCGTCCAGGCCGGTCTCTGCAAGTGTCTCCAGCAGCGCTGCCACGCAGTCGTCCAGGGCCGTGCAGTGGGCATAGTAGCCCGCCAGCCATTCCCGCGCTTCGTGGGCAGATTCTTCCGGCACATTGGGGCGCAGTGCTATGTCTTCAGGTCGATAGCGCCGGCGATACGCTTCCGGGGCGGTCTCGTAAGGATTGTGTGGCGGCCCCCAGGAAAGGACCAGCAGAAAGGGCCTGTCCCCATCCCTTGCGCGCAGATAGCGCTGCGCGTCGCGCGTCTGGGCGATGGCGTCGTAGCCCTCCCAGTATCGCTTCTCCCTGCCTTCGCCTTCGTAGTAGGCAGAGCGATTGTAATCGTGGGTGCATTCCAGGGTCTTCCAGTAATCGAAGCCGTGGCGGCGTTCGGGCGGAATGTACTCGGAACGGCCGTGACCGTCGATGTGCCACTTGCCGATCCAGGCCGTGTCGTAGCCTTCCTGGGCGAAGGCCTCCCCCAGGCGCGTGCCGCTGTCGGCAAGGGGCACGTCGTTGACGAAAATGCCGTGGGTCAGGGGGTACTGGCCGGTGAGCAGACTTCCGCGCCAGGGGGGACAAACCGGCCAGCCCGAC
>DAOUIB010000489.1:0-12160 GCA_034428275.1 Anaerolineae bacterium | reverse complement strand
AGAGCGTGAACTGCGAAATGACCAGCACGCCATAGCCCCGGTCCAGGGCGGAGCGATTCATGCGCTGTTGGTCGTCGCGGAAGATGCGCAACTGCGCCGTCTTCTGTGCCATGCGGTCGACCTCGGCCGGGCTATCGTCCTGCGCGATGCCGACCAGCACCACCAGGCCGTTGTCAATGGCACCCACCAGCTCACCGGCCACGTGGACCTCCCCGCGGGTGACCCGCTGCAAAACGACGCGCATCAGCCCTGACGCGACAGGTCGCCGGGAGTCGGGTGCAGGCCCTCGGCGATGCGCAGCGCGCGCAGTCGGTCCAGCCAGAAGAAGTAGAGAAACTCCTGCACGGCCTGCTCGACCGTCAGGGTCTGGCCGCTGGGGGCATAGGTCAGGCGCTTGCTGAAATCATCGACGGCGAGTTGCAGGATGAATGCTTCCTGGTCCGGCAGGGCGGCGCGGATGCCGTCGACGCTGCTTTTCGTCAGGCGACGCCGGAAAAGGCGCTGTTGCCAGCCCGAAACCCGCTCCCAGGTGCGGGCGGAAAAGGGAAATGGCAGGTTCCAGATGGCCAGTTGCACCTGCAGCAGATGCAGGCGGTCCATCCACTGCAAATGGCCCAGGATGGCCGCCAGCGACCAGCCATCGTGCCGCGCCTCGTACCAGCGCGCCTCGGGCACGATCGAGCGCATGGCGATGAAGGATTCGCGCACTTCCCGCATCCGCGCGATGAATTGCAGGCGGTCTTCCTCGTCATCCAGAAAGCGATAATCGCGCCGGGTCATGACCAATGCCTGATCGGGTTGACTTCATCTTACGCCTGGCCAGGGGCAGCGTCAACAACTTGCGCGCAACCCTTCGCGGCGTAAAATGGACGCGTTGCCGCAAGGAGGCTGCATGGCGGACAGTCTGTTCGACAACCGCTATCGCTACGACCACATTTACCCCCGTGGCCGCTCCGGCGAGACCCTGCGCGCCTTCGATTCCCGGGCTCAGGACCGGCCGGTCATTATCAAGCGACCGGCGCCCAACGATGCCCCGCCCATTCGCGCCGGTCAGGAAGTCAGCATACTCAACGAGCGCCGGGCCCTGCAACGCCTCTCCGGCCACCCGGTGCTGACCGAACTGCTCGGCTCCGGTCAATTCCCGATCGGCGGCATGCCCCATCAGTACATTGTCATGGAACGCGCCGTCGGCGACATCGTCGCCGACACGGTTCTGGCGCTCAAGGCCAACGGCCAGTACCTGCCGGAACTGGAATTGCTGTTCATTCTGGACAGCCTGCTCGACCTGCTGCAAACAGCCCACGAGCGCGACATCGTTTACAACGACGTGGACGCCTGGCACCTTTTCTGGGACCGCGACGCCTGGCAGCTCAAGGTCATCGACTGGGGCAACGCCGTCTTTCTCGAGGGAGACGAGAGCACGCCGCAGGGGGTAAGCCGGCAATCGGACGTCGGCCAGGTGGGAGAATTGCTTTACTTTCTGCTGACCGGCGGCCGCCGTATAGAGTCGCCGCGCGACGCCGGCAATGACTTCCGCGCGGATTTCGGCCCGGAAGCTGATCGGGTGTCGACCCGCCTGCAAAGTATCGTCAGCCGCGCGGCGCACCCCCGTATGCAGTTGCGTTATCCGGACGTCGCCACCCTGCGCAAGGACCTGGCCGACTTTCGCGCCCCCCTGCAACGCGAACGCGACACGGTGCTGAACCGCGTCAGCGGCAGGTTGCGCCACGACCGCAGCCGCGACGAGTTGCATGGCCTGATGCAGACTCTGGCGCCGGCCCTGGCGGCTGACCCGGGTTATCCCCAGTCTCGCGAGTTGCAAAAAACGATTGAGGCGCGCCTGCAGGACATCGCCATCGCCGCCGACCTCGACGCGATTCGCATCTACATGGAAAACGGCAACTGGCAACGCAGCGCCGAATTGCTCTCCGAACTGCGACCACGCGCGGACGGCGAGAATTCCCGTCTGGTGCGTCTGCTGGGCGACATGGCGCGCATCCTGCAGGACGCGCAGCGGGACGACATTCCCGCGCTGGTCCAGGACAGCATCGCCCTGCTCTTTGATGGCCAGGTGGCCGAGGCGGCCCAGGAACTGGTCACGCGGCATGCCAGCGAGAGCGATTACGAACTGCAACACATGCTGGCCGAGCGCATATCGGCGCACTACCCGGATGTTCAGTTGCTGCAGCCCAACCTGCTGCGCGTCCGCCTGGCGATGGGGGATCTCGCCTACGCCGGCCAGCCGGTCAGCGAACCGCAGGTCGTGCTCGATGAAGTGTTGGCGCTGCTGCAGGGAATCAACGCCAATCCGCGACTGGCGCCGGTCGTTTTGCAGGAGCGCTACGGCCAGGTCTGCGAGGGCCTGGAATCCCTGCAAACCCTGCTGGACTCCCTGGGCAGCGGCCAGCCCTTGCCGGGCGCCGAGGGCCTGGGCGGGGCACTGCAACGCGCCCTGACGGCCAGCCGCAGTCTGGCCCAAAACCTGCAGGTCATTGGCTGCCGGGCCGCTTCCAGCCCGCGCGAGGCCACCACGGCGCTCGCCAACTGTCACATCATCGACCCGGTCAACAACGCCTGGGCGCTGCTGCAGCGCCGCCTCGATGCGCTCTATGAGTTTCTGGGCACCTGCCAGACCTGGGTCCCGCTGGCCGACGGTTCCGGCCTCGACAACTGGCTGCGCGACACGCGCTCGGACCTTAAACCCTTTCTGGAGTTCCTGTCTGACCCCTTGCTCAACGACATGGTGAGCGGGCTTGACGTCGCCACAAGGGCCTGGGACAAATACGCCATGGCCACGCTCCAGGGCAATCGCGCCAGCGCCCTGGATGCCCTCACACAGGCCTCCGAAGCCCTGCAGACCCTGAGCCCGACGCTTTCCTCCTGGTTCATTCAATTGCGTAGCGTCGTGGCCGGCGCCCGCTATGTGGAGCGGCACGCCCTTTTCGGTGGTCTTGGGCGTGCGCTGGCGGATGGCTGGCAGACCTGGGACCGCGGTCAACTGGCCGAAGCTGCGCGACTGGCGCAACGCGCCAGGGAGATCGCCCGCAACAACCCGCAGCGCGAGGCGGCGGACAGACTTGCAAGGCTTGCCGACGCCTCCCGTATCTGGGTTGAGCGCAACGGAGTCGCCAGCGCCGAGGCCACCCGTACGGCTGTGGCGGCCGCGGAGAGCCTGTTTACAGAGGAAGAATTGAAACTGCGCGACGACTTCGCGCAGCAAATGCCAGGCACCGACACTTTCCTCAAGGCCATGAACCGCGGCCTGGTCGACCTGATCGACCAGCAAAGCACGGCCGCCCTGCGCGTCCTGTTCTTCTATTACCTGTTGCGTGGCGCGGAAGATGCCCAGGAGAACGACGCGAAGGCCCTGGAAAATGCGGCCTTCTGGCACGAGGCCGCCTTGCGCACGCTCGGTGACGACGGGCCGCAACACGTGGCCGCGCGCGTGCTGGAGAGTTTCATCAGCCGCAGACAGGACCTGCTGGACGCGGCCGGACGCATCAACGAGATCAACGGGCCGGACATTCTGCCCCGCCTCGCAACCATCGCGGACCAACTGGAGGCCAACCCCCAGGCGCGCTTGCTGGCGCCGGCCATCCTCAGTCTGGCGGAATTTCAGGCAGCCCTGCGTGACTGGACGGACGGCGAGTTTCGGCCGGCCGGAGTCAAGCTCGAAAACGCGATGAACGCCATTGATGACGCGGAGCAGGCCGCCGCCATCACCCTGACCGGTTACCGCACCTGGCTGGTCTCGCTGCAGGCCGGCGCCGCCGAACTGCATACCCGGCTGCGACGCATGAACAAGGTCATTGAGGAGAAGCCCGACACACCGGACAACGCCTTGCTGGAGGCGCATCGCTGGCTGGTCAGCGAGACGGAACGCTTGCTCAGCCCGGAGCAGGGCAAGACGCTGCGCCAGTGGCAGACCACCTACGAGCGTTTCCTCGCCACCCACATCGATCCGGACCTCAGTCGCAGCGCGCGTCTGACGCGCTTCAACGACCTGTTTCGCGTCATGTTCATCGATCGCCATCCGGCCTGGCCGCTCTACCGACACTGGTTCGAAATGACCGAACATCAGTCGGAATTCTCGGTCGCGACGGGTTCGGAAAGCCCCGGGACCGAAGCGCCCGCCGCCCGCCAGGGGCGCCGGCAACGCGGCCTCTTGCCCGGCGGTCTGCCAGCGCTGTCACAACCCTCGTCACGACCGCAACCTGGAGCGGAGCCGTCGGAACCGACCCGGCCACAGCCCCCGGAACCCGGGCCGGACCTGGGGGACAGGTCGCCGGTCCCGTTCTCGGACGACGATGAATTCCCGGAACTGCCGCCAAGTACGCCGGCTCCACGACGCCTGTCCCGTCAGATCACCGTGGTGGCCCTCATCATTGTGGTGTTTGCCATTCTGGCGCTGGTCTTCCTCTACGCGCCGGGCAGGGACCCGAGCCCCGGTCAGGTCAGCCCGGCCCTGACGACAGAGCCCGCGATGACCCCGGTTGACGCTGACGACGCGCCGGCAGCCGTCGTATTGCCGGCCAGCGCCACGCCCTTGCCAGACCCGACAGAGTCACCAACGGTAGCGACGCAATCGCCATCGGCGACGGCCGGACCCACCCACACTGCGACTCCCCTGCGGACCGCCACACCCGTGCCCAGCGCTACGCTGCCGCCCCTGGGCCTGCAGGGCCGCCAAAACCTTCTGACCCTGCTGGCCAGTCTGGCCGCAAGGGATGCTCTCACCTGGCCGCAGGACGCCTTCAGGGCGGGCGACGAGAACGGTGTCTGGCATCTGGGCCGCGAAGACCCTGCGGGTGACGGTCCCCTCAACTTTGCCCTGTCGTCAGATGTGCTGGACTCGGCCTATGGCAATCGGGCGGCCGCGCGTATCCGGCGCATGGAAGTCACCCTGGTTCTCGGCGACTACGATCCGACTCTGCTGCAGGAGGATTCCATCTGGTTCGGCGCAACATTACAGATTGCCGGCGATCCGCAGATGGCCGCCGGGGCGCGGGTGCGCCTCGTGCAGCCGGGGGTGATCAATCTGTCGCAGCATCGCGGGTCGGAACTGCGGCCGGTCGGCCAGCGCACGGTGAATGCCGTGGTGGCCCGGCTGCGACTTGAGCGTGACATGGACGCCGGCAGCGTACGCGTGTTCTTCAACGACGAGTCCCTCGGCGAACCCGTCCCCATGTTGCCGGGCGAAGCCCTGCAACCCCTGCTCTATGTTCAGGGCGGTGGCGTCATCGTCAGCGTCACCGACTGGCAAATAACGCTCGGCCCGGGTTGAACCCTGTTAACCCGAGTAACTCCAGCCGATGTCCTCCAGCGTCAGGGTCGCGTCGGACTTGCCGGCGCGGTTAACGCCGGCGCCGATGACCTCACCGACGATCACGTCATGATCGCCACCGCTGTCAACGCTAGAGACCACGCGGCACTCCAGCCAGGCCGCAGCGCCGGAAATGAGCGGGCAACCGGTCTCCGGCCCGGCAGTCGTCGAGGCGTCTTTCACCTTGTCCGGGTTCTTCGCCCGGCTCTTCGTCAGGCCCGTGATGAGTTCGGCGTCGGCCTTGTCGAAGATGTTGACGGAGAAGACCTTGCCTTCGGCGACGATGCCATGGGTCACGGCTGTTTTGGACAGGCCAAAGGCGACCTGCCGCGGCGAGAAGGAAGACTGGGTCAGCCAGTTGACCACCATCAGGTTGACGTCGTCGCCGTTGCGGGAGCCGATGGCGTAGAAGCCATAGGGAATCATGTTCAATGCATCGCGAATGCTGTCCTCAGCCATGTTGCCTCTCCTGCTTGCCCGAATCTGCCTTACAAGTTTAGCAGAAGTGCCGACGCAAGTCGCCCAGGCTCGCCCGGGTCCGGGAGGACGGAAAGGTGAGCGACGATGGCCGTCGCCGGCAACTCTTCGCCATCGGCTTCCTTGGATTCGCGGCTCTGGGAACGCCGGTCGCGGCCCTGGGAGTCGCCTGGGCGCAAATGCAACGCAGCTTCGGGGTATCGCTGGAATCCCTGGGCCTGGTCATGGTCGCCCTGCTGCTGGGCCGCGTCCTCGTCAGCGTTTACAGCGGGACTCTGGCCAGTCGCATGGGCGTGGGCAACTATCTGCTAACGGGCAGCCTGTTGATGCTGACCGGTTACGCCGGCGTGGCGATCGCGCCGGGGTTGTTACCCCTGATCGTCTTGCACACCACGCTCGGCGTGGGCGTCACGGTGCTCAATACCGGCATCAACATCCACGCCGCCGCCAACTATTCCGGCGGCCGCATGAACCTGTTGCATACGGGGTTTGGCCTTGGCTCGGCGCTGGGGCCCCTGATCGTCACCCTGATCGTCTTTCACCTCGGCCTCGACTGGCGCTGGAGCTATATCGCCTTTTTGGTCCCGCAACTGGGCCTCACCCTGCTTCTGGCCCGCACCCGCGCTTCCTGGGCCCTGAACGGGCAGTCCGGGTCCGGGGAGCCCGCGCAGCCCCTGCGCCGCAGCTTGCGACTGGCGCCGGTCTGGTTCGGCATGTTGCTTTTCTTCCTGCACGGCGGCATTCAGCACGGCACCGGCGCGCTGGGCAACAGCCTGATGATCGACGGACGCGGCATCGCCCCGGACCAGGCGGGCCTGTGGGTCGGCATCTTCTGGGCCGGCCTGACCATCGGTCGCCTGCTGACCGGCGTGCTGGTCGAGCGCATCGGCAACAATCGCTTCATGCGCGCCAGCATGCTGATAACCATCGTCGGCGCCCTGCTGTTCCGGTCCAACCTGGGCGAATCGCCAACCTTCGCGGGCATCGCGCTCATCGGCTTGTCCCTGTCGCCCGTACTTCCCCTGCTGCTGGCGGATACGCCTGGACGCGTGGGCGCGGCGCACTCGCCCAATACCGTCGGTCTGCAAATCGGCAGTTCCGGCGTCGGTATGGCCGTAGTGCCGGCCCTGATGGCCGTTTTGGCCGAACGCGTCGGCCTTGAGACGATCGGAGTCGGCCTGGTCCTCATCGCCTTCCTGAGCTTCCTCGTGCACGAGGGCCTGCTGGCGCTGGAACGGCGTCATGCCCTCCGCGCTTCGCTCAGCCCTGCTCGCTGAATTCCAGCACGATGAGATTCTGGTCGCATTGCTCGCTGGTCACGATCTGCATGAAATCGGAGAGCGGTTGGCCGCCCTGACTGCGCACCTGCAAAGACCAGGGCGCCAGCAGCGGAACGTCACCCAGACGCAACTGGAAGTTGCCCCGCGAATCCGTCGTGCCGCTCGCTTCGGCGTCGCTGTCGACCTTGAGCGCGACGACCAGCAGTCCGGCTGCACCGCTTCCGTTCCTGCGCACAACCCGTCCGGCGACTCCCGACCAGTCGCAGCGGCCCGTGCCCGGCACGTAGTCGATGGAGGCCGGATCCAGAGTAAAGCGCAAGCCAGGCGGCAGCGCCGTGTGGGTCGCCGTGGCCTGTGGCACGATGGTAACGGGCGGCGGCCGGGTCGAAGTCGGGCGGGGCCGGAGGGTGGGCGTGGCGCTGGCTTCCGCGACCATCCGCAAGGCGGGCGGGCGGGCGGGCCCGGAAGAAAACAAAATCAACCCGGAGAACAGCACAATCAGGCACACAACCAGCAAGAGAGCCAGGGGCCAGGGCGCCTGGGCGCGCCGGTCCTGGGCGCGCCGGTCCTGGTCGCCGCCGGGAGGTCTGCGTCCGCTCTCCGCCGCCTGCCGCCGGGGCGGGGCCGAAGCCGCTTCGTCCGAAGGTTTCATCACCAAAGTATGCAATGCCCTGCGTACAGCGCAAGCGCGTACCCGGCCTTGTGGCCTGACCCGTAAGACTTTAGGATAACCGACGCAGCATTCGGCAGCGGCAGGGGACGAGGCATGGCGCGAGGAAGGTATCGCCCGCCGACCGGCGCGCGCAGGAGCGGTTGCGCCTGGCAATGGCTGATCATCGGCCTGGCGCTGGGTTTTGGCTGCGCCATTGCCGCGTTGCTGGGCGGGGTGGCGCTGGGTCAGGTCACCCTGGACCTCGGCATACAGCCCACCGATACGCCGGTCGTCGTCGTCATCACCGCCACGCCACTGCCTGCCACGTCCACCCTGCCTCCGACGAATACGCCTCCACCATCCGCCACGATGGTCCAGGTGCAGGAGATAGACACTCCCACGCCGACGCCCGCGCCCCCGACGGCCACGCCAACGCCCGAGCCCGGCAGGGGAAACCCGACGGTGCTGGACGCGCTGGAAGGTCAGTTGACCGAACTCATGTCGGTGGCGGGCGGCACCTTTGTAATGGGCACGACGGCCCAGGAAGTGCTCGCAGCGGTCGATGCCTGTGTCGCCGAAGGCGGCAATTGCCAGCTTGCCTTCGGTGAGGATTCCAGCCCGCCCCACAGCGTCACGCTTAACGCCTACCGGATGGAGCGTACCGAGGTCACCTACGCCCAGTACCTCGCCTTCCTTAACGCGCTGGGGCCCCGCAGCCATCTCAATGGTTGCGACGGGCAGGCCTGCCTCGCCACGCTCAACGAGACGGACCTGAGCAACGTGACCTTCGACAGCGTCAATTATCGCGTGCCGGGCGTACTGGCGGACCGCCCCGTGTCAGGCGTGACCTGGTACGGCGCGCGGGCCTACTGCGAGGCTGTCGCGCGCCGTCTGCCGAGCGAGGCCGAATGGGAACGCGCCGCGCGCAGCAACGACGACCGCATCTTCCCCTGGGGCAACCTGCGCGACGTCGCCCTGGCCAACACCAGCAGCCGGGCCGACCGGGCGCCCGAACAACGCGGCGCGGACCCGGTCGCCAGCTTCCCCGCCGGCGCCTGGGGTCTGCACGACATGGCGGGCAACGTCGCCGAATGGGTCACCGACTGGTACTCGCCCTTCTACTACAGCCAGGAGGAGGCCGCCGGCCTCAATCCTGCGGGCCCGCCCGTCGGCACCGAAAAGGTCCTGCGCGGCGGTTCCTGGGACGCGCGCATCTTCTTCGCCCGGACGCCACACCGCCAAAGCCTGGCGCCGGACCAGCAGGCCTTTTACGTCGGCTTCCGCTGTGCCGCGGACGTCGCCGCTCCCGGCGTTGCCACCGCCGCGGGTGTGAACCTGGCCGGTCAGGATGTCTCCCTGCTGGAGACGGCCGACGAGGAAATCGGCAACCAGCCGACCTTGCAGCCGCCGCCGGAGCCCCTGTCTGCCGCTGCGGAAGACGCCGAGGAGCCCCTGCCCACACTCGAGCCGGGTTGATCAGTCGGTCAACGCCAGCACCGGGCCATTGACCTCGACGCCCACTTGTTGACCGGCACGAAAACGGCGACTGTTGTCCGTTTGCGCCGTCAGGGCTGTGTTGTCCGCCAGACGCAATTGCAGACGCTGGCGGTCCCCGAAAAACTGGACTTCCTCAATCCGCAGCGACCCGCCCTCCCTCACCCGAAGCGCTTCAGGGCGCAACAGCAGGGTCACCTCTCCCGCCGCGGGTTGCCGCAGTTCCAGCTCGCCAAGGGCGCAGCGGGCGACGCGGCCGCTCGCCTCGGCGCCCAGAAAGTTGCTCTCGCCGACGAGTTCGGCGACGGCCCGGCTGGCCGGTTCGTGATAGAGGCGCCAGGGCCCGGCCACCTGCAACAGGCGACCGGCGGACATCACCGCGACCTGGTCCGCCACACTGAGCGCTTCCTCCTGGTCATGCGTGACGAAGACGGCCGTCGTCCCCGTCGCGCGCAAAATCGCGCGGACCTCCGCGCGCAGCCGGAGCCGCAAATGCGTATCAAGGTTTGAAAAAGGCTCATCAAGCAGCACGAGCGCCGGCTCCGGCGCCAGGGCTCGCGCCAGCGCCACCCGCTGCTGCTGGCCGCCGGAGAGGCCCTGCAAATCGCGCGCGCCGAATCCTTCCAGCCCGACCAGGGACAGCATCCTCTCCATGCGCTGGCGGCGCTGTTCGCGACTGCCCTTCAGGCCAAAGGAGATGTTGCCGGCGACGTCGAGGTGCGGGAAGAGCGCGTAGTCCTGAAAGACCATGCCCACGCGACGATTTTCGGGAGGCACGTGGCCCCCGGGCCCGGCCACGGCGCGCCCCTCTATGAGAATCTCTCCGCTGTCGGGGCTCTCAAAGCCCGCGATCAGGCGCAGGGTGGTGGTCTTGCCACAGCCGCTCGGCCCCAACAGGGCCAGCAACTGCCCGGTCTGTAAGGAAAGGCTGAAATCCGTCAGCGCCTGGACCGTTTCAAAGCGCTTGCCAAGTTGCCGACAGGCCAGGGCGATGCTCATGCGGCTTCAGCGCAAATGCACGAGGACGGCCAGCGCATGGGCGCGCGCGCGCCGCGGCAACTCGCGCAGCAGCGCGACGCCGGTCCCGGGTGCCGCGCCGGGCTGCCGTTCGCGCAGCAAAATGGCGACCAGGCCCAGGGCCGAAACCCCCAGCAACAACAGGCCAGGCCCGCCGACTATCGAGAGCAGGGCCTCGCTGTAGGCGGACCAGATGTGGGTGGCGAAGGTGCGCGTGCCAATGGGCGCCAGCACCAGCGTGGTCGGCAACTCCTTCATCACGCTCAGAAAAACGAGCGCGATGCCTGCCAGGATGCCGGCGCGCGCCAGCGGGACGTAGACGCGCAGCACGACCTGCCAGGGGCGTTGACCGAGGCCGCGGGCCGCCTCCTCGAGGCGCGGGCTGATCGATTCCAGGGCGCCGCGGCTGGCGCTGATGGCCAGGGGCAAAAAGCGCGTGACGTAGCCCAGCAGCAACAGGGGCACCGTCTGGTACCAGGCGGGCAGATAGCGGGCGGCGAAAAACACCAGCGCCAGGGCGACGACGATGCCCGGCAATACGTTGCCGCCGTGGGTCAGGGCGACCAGCCAGTGGCTGAGACGGCTGTGCCTGCGCCTGAGCAGCAGGGCCAGAGGCAGGGCCAGGGCGCCGGCCGCCAGCGCCGCCAGCGCGCTTACGCTGGCAGTGGTTGCAGTGAGCATGCCCATGTCCGGCGGGGTGACGTTGAACAGGGCCCGCCGGGTCAACCAGGAGCCCAGCACGCCCACCGGCAAGGCCACGCCCAGAACAACCAACAGCGAGCAGAAGATCACCGCCGGCCAGCGCCAGCGGCCGATTCGCTGCAGTTCCAGGCGCCGTTGCGCCCCCGCCCCGAGTCGCGCGCCGCCCCTGTGTCGGCCCAGGCGGCGCTCCAGCAGCAGCAGCAGCAAGGTGAGCAGAATGAGCATCAACGCCAGGATGGCGGCCCGTTCCCGATCGAAGGAACTGGTGTATTGCAGGTAGATGGCGCGGGTGAAGGCATTGTAACGCATGACGGCGACGGCGCCGAAGTCGCTGAGCGTGTAGAGCGCGACCAGCAGGCTGCCCCCGGCCAGCGCCGGCCGCAGCAGCGGCAGGGTCACCCGCCGGAAGACCTTCCAGCGGCCCAGGCCCAGGCTGCGCGCCGCCTCCTCCAGCGCCGGGTCGCTGCCCAGCAACACGGCGCGCGCCGGCAGGGCGATGAAGGGCCAGGTGATCAGGGTGATGGACAGCCAGGCGCCGAACCAGCCGCGCATGTCCGGCAAGCGTTCGAGCGGCATCAGCGTCGCCAGCATATCGTACAGCAGGCCGCGCGGACCGAAGGCGGCCAGCAGGGTCACCGCGCCCAGATAGGATGGCACCACCATCGTCAGCAGACCGGCAATCAACCAGAAACGCCGCAAGGGAAACTCGCAGCGCGCGGTCAGCCAGGCAAAGGGCAGGCCGATCGCCAGCGCGCCGGCGACCACCGTGACGGTCAGCACGATGCTGTTGGCCAGGATGGTCAGCGTGCGCGGGCGCAGGGCCCAGGCGAGCCCCTCGGCGCCCGCGCCGGTCGCGCGCAAGACCAGCCAGGCCAGGGGCAGCAGCACGACCAGCGCAGTTGCGACGGCGATGCATTGCAGGGCCTGGTGTCGGTCCAGGCGCGGCAAACGCGGCAGACGCGGCCCGGCAGTCATCGCTGTGTCCGCCGGCCGCGCTGCCGCAAATCGGGAGTGTCCCCGGGTCAAATCAGTGGCCATGCCGCACGGTGCCTCGCGGATGGCCAGCGACCTTGTCGATTACTGGTCAAGCGCTCCACTTTCCTCGATCAGGTCCAGGGTGCCGGCCAGATCGTCCAGGTCGCTGAGGTCCATGTCCGGCGTCTCAATCTCCGCCAGCGGCCTCAGTTCCGCCGCCGGCTCCATGTCCGCCACCAC
>DAOUIB010000488.1:0-3739 GCA_034428275.1 Anaerolineae bacterium | reverse complement strand
TCCTGTCGCCCGCCAGATACGAACGCAGCGGACCGCTCATGAACAGCAGGCCGCTGAAGAAGAGCAGCAGGTGCGAGGGACTCACCAGGGCGTCGATCGTGGTCTCCACGCCGAAGAGGGCGTGCCAGATGAAATCGAAGACGCCGCCGAGCCCGAATAGCAGCACACCGGCGAAGGAGAGCAGGTACTCCCGCGGCAGGGCCTGCATCATGCTGTGGCCGCGCCCGACGTTGCGGAACTGCAGCAGCGCGTAGAAGAGGCCGTTGGCCGCCACGCCGGAATACATCAGAAAGTGGAAGGGCGTGAAGAAGGACTCGTCGACGAAACCGTGATTGTGCGCGTTGATGTCGACGACCGAGCCCGCGCGCACCCAGACGGCCAGCGCCAGCGCTGTCCAGGTGAAGGCCGGCGTCAACTCCGGATAGCCTTCCCGCCGCGCCCCGGGGGCCGCCTTCCCGGCAGAAGTATTGCGCCTGGCTGTTGCCATGGGATCCCCCCTTGTCGTTCTCCCCTGGCCCGGTGCTAGCGTCCAGTCGCCGGCGAACCCTCCGGCGGCAGCGGCGGCGGCACAGCGACAAAGCTCAGCGCCAGACCGAAAATTCCCGCCAGGGCACTGACGCCCGTCCACATGTGAATGCTCCACCAGATGCCGCCGCTCCATTGCAGAATGACGAAGAAAGCGACGTGGTAACTGAAGGGCAGGAGAAAGGCGAAGACGCGCAGCGGCAGGGCCGCGATCCGCGGGCGTTGCTGGCCGCGCAGCAGCAAATCGCCGAGCAGGCCGGCGACCAGGGGGGCCAGCAGCACCAGCCAGTTGTCACCGCCATGGCCGGCGGAACGCAGCAGGAACATCAGGACGCTGTTGCCGACCAGCAGGAAGGTCACCGCGCCGAAGGGCAGGGCCCAGCGGCGTAGCAGCAGCAGCAGCATGGCGCTCATCAGCAGGCCCGGGAAAACCACCTTGGCCGTCATGGCGTGGTCCCGCAGCAGGAGTTCGTTGGGCGCGCCCCCCGGCGTGTAGAGGCCCACCCAGGAAATGGCGTGGGCGAACTGGGTGAACAGGCTCAGGATCGAATACACCAGCAGGGCCGAGGCTATGGCCGGGAAGAGTTGCGCCCAGCCGCGTTGCGCTTCCGCCCGCCCCCACAGGGCGCGCAGCGGGCCGCTCATGAAGACCAGCGCGCTGAAGACCCCCAACAAATGCGGCGGGCTGACCGAGGCCTCAATGTCCGCCTCGATGCCGAAGGCCGTATGCCACAAAAAGTCAAGGAAGCCGGTGGTCGCCAACAACGCGATGCCGAGCAGTGAGGTCAGGTAACCCCGCGGCAGGGCCTGCAGCCAGTGGTGGCCGCGGCTCACGTTACGCACTTGCATGCCCGCCAGGAAAATCCCCTTGGCCAGCATGCCGGAGTAGAGCAGCAGGTGGAAGGGTGTGAAGAAGGTGTCGTCGGTGGCGCCGTTGACGTGGGCGATGCCGTCCACGTAACTGCCCAGCAGCACCCAGGCCGCCAGCGCCAGGGCGATCAGGTCGAAACTGCGCGAGGCGGCCGGATAACCCTCGCGGCGCGCGCGGCGCGCGGCGCTGCCCAGGCCAGGGCCGATATGTTCAAGCTGTGTCATGATTTCCCTTCCGCATCACTGCCTTTTCACTCTAGCACAACTCTTCCTGTCATGCCCAACGCTGTGCGCCGCCCTGCCCGGCGCCTATACTACGCGCGGAGGCAGCAAAAGCGACATGAATCAACCTGGCCCTGATCCCGACCGGCCCGCCCGTCTGGTGCTGGCCTCGGCCTCGCCGCGACGGCGGGAATTGCTGGACTCGCTGGGCCTGCGCTTCCGGGTCGACGCGCCGCAACTGGACGAAAGTCCCTTGCCGGGCGAAGAGCCGCAGGCCTGGGCCAGGCGTCTCAGTCAGGACAAGGCGGCCCAGGTCGCCGCGCGCCACGCGCCGCCCGCGCTCATTCTGGCCGCCGACACGCTGGTCATCGACGGCGCGGCAGCGCTGGGCAAGCCCGTCGACGCGGCCGACGCCCACCGCATGTTGCGCCAGTTGCGCGGCCGTTCCCACGAGGTCTGCACGGCTTTCACGCTGCAGCGCGCGGGCGCAAATGGTCAGCGCCTGACGCGCCTTTGTAGCACGCGGGTACACATGCGCGCCTGGAGCGACGCCGAAGAGGCGGACTACCTCGCCAGCGGCGACCCGCTCGACAAGGCTGGCGCCTACGCCATTCAGCACCCGGTCTTCGCGCCGGCGGAACGCATCGAGGGCAGCTACAGCAACGTGGTCGGCCTGCCGCTGGAAATGCTGCAGGAGGCCCTGTTGCACTTTGGCAGCCTGGACAGCTGGCGCTGAAGGATGTCAAAATCAGATCGAAGCAGTGGAGGTCAGCGATGACGTTCAGGGTCGCCGTCGTCAGCACCGGCAAGGTCGCCAGCAACAACTACCTGCCCTTTCTGGCGCGGCAGCCGGATCTGACGTTCAGCTATTTCAACCGCACGCGCGGCAAGGCGGAGGCCTGCGCCGCGACCTTCGGCGGGCAGGTCGCCGATTCAATCGACGAACTGCTGCGCGCCGACCCCGACGTCGTCTTTCTGCTCAGCAGCGAGACAGCGCGTTATGAACTGGCCCGGGCCATCCTGCAACAGCGTCCCAAACGCCTTTTCTTCGAGAAGCCGCTGGTCGCCATGCAGGGTCAGGCCCAGGTGACGGAGGACGACTTCGAAAAGGGGCGCGAACTGCTGCGCGTGGCGCGGGCCGGCGGCACGGAAACGGCGATGATCTTCAACTATCGCTTCTTCGACCAGACGCTGACGGCGCTGCAGCAGATTGAAGAACGCGGCTTTGGCGCCCTGACGCAGGTCACCGGCCTCGTGCATTACAACTGCTGGTCGCATTGCATCGACCTCGTCCACCTCTTCGCCGGCCCGCTGGCGGAGATAGCTGCCCTGCCGGGCCCGGTGGTCCATCGCAAGGCCGGCTACGTCGTCGGGGACGTCGCGGCCGCCTTCAGCGCCGGCGCGGCGAGCGGCACGATCATCGGCACGGCGACCATCGACCGTGGCTTTCCCCTGTTTGAAATGCTCTTCAGTTTCGAGGGCGGCCGGCTAACCTTCCGCGGGCTGGATGGCGACATGGAGATTCTTGACTACAGCGGCGCGCGCCACGAGCTGCTGGCCCTGACGCGCGAGCAGTCCAGCCGGGACCAGTACCGGCTTTCTTTCGACAAGGCCCTGGACGCCTACCTGACTTCAGTGCGCCAGGGGGGCGAGCCGCCGGTTCCCGGCCTGGCGGGTCTGCAGGAGTTGCAGTTTGAGGCGGCGCTGAAACGCTCGATCCGCCTGGGCCGACCGGTCGACGTGCAGGACGAATTTCCCCTGGATTGACATGCTGTGCCCGCGGGCGACATGGTATGTCGCCCCTACACCATTCCGAAATCCCGGCACGCTGTACGGGCGACTTATCAAGTCGCCCGCCGTAGCCCGCAACGCCCGATGCGCCGACCTGCTCGGGGGCGACATGGTATGTCGCCCCTACAACATTCCGAAACCTTTGTATGGGCGACTTGTCAAGTCGCCCATCGTAGCCCGCAACGCCCGATGCGCGAACTTGCCCATGGGCGACATGGTATGTCGCCCGTAAAACATTCCAAAATCCCCGCACGCTGTACGGGCGACTTGTCAAGTCGCCCGGCTGACCCGAAGCATCCCGCAGGGGCGACTTATCAAGTCGCCCGCCGTA
>DAOUIB010000487.1:0-3168 GCA_034428275.1 Anaerolineae bacterium | reverse complement strand
GTCCGCGACGTTGAAGACCATTCCCGCCGGCCCCTGTTCCGCGCTCAGCACGGCCGCCAGCGCCAGGTCCTCGTAATGCAGCCAGCTGGCGAGGCCTTCCCCGATGCCGGAAGGCAGGCCGGCGCCCTTTAGCAGGGACGCGCGCAAGGACGCGAGGCTCTCGCTCTCCGGCCCGTAAAGCAGCCCCGCCCGCAAGACGCAGACCGGGACGCCCGACTCAAGCAACTTGCGCTCCGCTGCAAGGGCCGCCTCATGGAGCGCGCCGCCGCCGGCCGTTTCCTGCGTCTCGCCGACGGCTTCTCCCTCCGTGTCGCCATACAGCGAGGCGTAACTGAAGAGGAGGACGAAGGGGTCATCCATCTGCGCCGCCGCGGCCAGGATGGCCTCCGTGCCGCCCTGCAGGCTGGCCGTCGCCGACGCCAACTGGCCGGAATCGGGCAACAGACAGTTGGCGGCCAGGGGGGCGGCGTGAACGATCACCCTTGCGCCGGTCATCCGCAGGGCGCCGGCAAGGTCGACCGCGTTGTGTTCGTCAATGTAGACCGGCAGACCGCCCGCGGCGCGCAAACGCTGCGCCTCGGCCAGGGTGGCGGCGTTGCCGGCCACCTCGTGATCGTGCGCAACAAAGCCGCGCATGGTTGCCAGACCCGGCGCCGTGGTCGCGCCCGTGATGTAGACTTTCAACCTGTCGTCCGCGTCCATTGGTCCTCTTGCATTTGACATGACCCGGATGGCATTATGCCAGCAAGGGACCTGACACGACAGGGACAGTTGCGCAAGAAAATGTGTCGCTGCCCTGTGAGTCAGACGCGTTTTCCAGTCAACGACGTGGCGGCGGCCCGCAGTCGCCGCACAAGGGACAGGAGTGGACCATGAAATATTTCATAGCATTATTGCCAGTCGTCCTGCTGTTGCACGCCCTTTCCGGCAGCGCCCTCGCCCATGGCGACGAAGAAGAGACGGAAAGCGGGGCAACCCATATATCGGCCTTCACGGCGACGCCATTCGCCGAGCAGGCCGGCCTCGGCGACGTGACGGGCTTCGCTTTCTTCGACAGCGACTCCGCCAGGCTCTTTATCAACCTGAGCCCCAACGGCGCCAGCCTGCCGGAAGGCACCGTGCTGGAAGGCTGGGTCGTCGACGTCGGCCGATTTGCCGGCTCCGGCCACAACGCCAGCGTGGCGGACCAGACCTACGGGCCGCCTTTCGGCGACCTGGCCATGGACGTGCTCGTCAGCGCCGCGCCCTACGCGCTCGGCACCGGCGTCATTCAGCTGGATACCGAAGGCAACTGGAGCCTCGACTTCCACATCCCCAACTACAACTTCAGCCCCTATGACGTGGTCGTCGTCACGGCGGAGTCCGACGGCAATGCCGGGGATTGGGACCCGCGACCGGGCGCGCCCTTCTTCAGCGCCGGCATGCGGGAAGACAACGCCGAGCTGGCCGTGGTCCCCATGGAAGTCTTCGGTATGGTCGGGCCTGCGGACGCCGCCATGGCGGACCCGGACCACGAGCACTTTGAGGTCCATCTGGCCCCCACCGCGCTGGCGGCCAACGCCGGCCTCGAACTGGCCAGCGGCGAGGCCATCTTCCACGGCGACCACGCCGCCATTGACTTTTTCATCGACCTCAACGGCAGCCCCGGGCCTGAAGGCTGCCTCGTGCTGGAAGGCTGGGTCGTGGATGCCGGTCTCTTCGGCGGCCCGGGCGTATCGAACGCCGGCGACTCCGACGAGGCGCATGGCCCGCCCTTCGGCGATATCGAGATGCTGGGCCTGAACGCCGCGGTTGAGGCCGCGCCCTACGCGCTCAGCACCGGCGTCGCCGCTCCCATCGGTGACGGCATGCTGGGCGCCGGTTACGAAATTCCCGGTTACAACTTCGATCCCTACGATGCCTTCGTCGTCACGCTGGAGAGTGACTGTAACGACCGCGGTTTCGATCCGCGCCCCGGCACGCCGGTGCTGATTGGCATGATCGAACGCGACGCCCACGACCACTAGCCGCAACGCCCTTACAGGCCCTGCTGCGCGCCGGCAGGGCCTTTTTTGTTGCGCCAGGTCATTGGCTCAGGGTTGGCAGGCTGCGCCTGGCGCGCCTTCCGGCGCCGGACGCCTGGGTGCAGCGGCAATTTCCCTGGCTACAGGGTCAATGGCCTGTAAGAACTTTGCAGGCCATGAAGTCTGAATGGCCAGGGGGGGCATCGATTATCCGTATCGACGGGAGAGTGACATGAAACATTCATCGGTCTTTCTGCTCACTGCCGCGCTGCTGGTCGCCCTGGCGGGCAGCGTCGGCGCACATGAACATGTCCCCCTGGTGTCGGCCTTCAGCGCGACTCCATTCGCTGAACAGGCCGGCCTCGGAGGCGTCACCGGCAACGCGACCTTCGACAGTTCACGGGGCAGCATTTTCATCAACCTCCACCCCAATGGCGCGGAACTGCCCGAGGGCGTGGTGCTGGAAGGCTGGGTCGTGGACCTGGGCCGTTTCGCCGGCCCGGCCAGCAACGCCAGCGTCGCCGACCAGGCTTACGGTCCGCCCTTCGGCAACCTGGCCATGGACGTGCTCGTCAGCGCAGCGCCTTACGCGCTCAGCACCGGGGTCATTCAGCTGGACACCGCAGGCAACTGGAGTCTCGATTTCCACATCCCCAATTACAACTTCAGCCCCTACGACGCCGTCGTCATCACGGCCGAGTCCGATGGCAACGCCGGCGATGACTGGGACCCGCGCCCGGGCGCTCCCTTCTTCAGCGCCGGTATGCGTGAAGACAACGCCGAACCGGGCGAAGCCTTCGGCGAGGTCTTCGCCATGGTCGGCCCGGCGGAGACAGCTGAATCGCGCGACCCGATCGAAGTCACGCTGGGGACCACGCCGCTGGCCGCCAACGCCAACCTCGATGCCGCTACCGGCAGCGCGACACTGTACAGCGATGGCAGCAGCGCGATCGACTTCAGCATCCACCTCAATGGCAGCGCCGGGCCGGACGGTTGTCTCGTGCTGGAAGGCTGGGTGGTGGATGCCGGTCTCTTCGGCGGCCCCGGTGAGTCCAACTCCAGTGAGTCGGACGAGGCCTACGGCCCGCCCTTCGGCGATATCGAGATGGTCGGTTTCAATGCCGCGGTCGAGGCCGCACCCTACGCGCTCAGCACCGGCGTGGCC
>DAOUIB010000486.1:0-3208 GCA_034428275.1 Anaerolineae bacterium | reverse complement strand
GCGGAAGGGCTCCCGCGGCCGGGCGGGACAGGGCCGCCCCCCTTCGCAGCGCTTATCCTGTACAATGGCAGCGGCCCGGACAGTCCTGAACTGCCTCGCGCCGCGCAGCGTCCGCCGACAGGAGCGAACCAGACCCCGTGAGCGTCATCCTCGGCATCAACAGCGAACACGCCGGCGCCTCGGCGGCCCTGGTCATCGACGGCCAGCCGGTCGCCGCCATCGCCGAGGAGCGCCTCAATCGCGTCAAGTATTACGCCGGTTTCCCGCGCCTCGCCATTCGCCAGGTGCTGGAGATGGCCGGCATCGGCCCGCAGGAGGTCGACTGCGTCGCCATCCCGCGCGACCCGGCGGCCAACCTGACGCGCAAGGCCGCCTTCCTCTTCGGTAACCCGACGCGCCTGCCCGCCCTGCTGCAGGCCGGCGCCGGTCAGGTGAAGCAACTGGACGTGAAGTCGCAACTGGCCGCGGCATTCGGCCTCGACGCGGCCACCCTGGGCTTTCGCCAGCTGCGCGTCGAACACCACCTGGCCCACGTCGCCAGCGCATACTTCACTTCGCCATATGAAGAGGCCGCCGGCTTCAGCGTGGACGGCTCCGGCGATTTCGTCACCTGCATGCTGGCCCGTTGCCAGGGCAATGACGTCAAGGTGCTGCAGCGCATCCACGTGCCGCATTCGCTGGGCTCGCTCTACACCATGATCTGCCAGTTCATCGGCTATGGCCGCTATGGCGACGAGGGCAAGGTGATGGGTTTGGCGCCCTACGGCGAGGACGTTTATCACGAGCATTTCGACGACATGCTGCGCCTGACGGACGAGGGCTTTCGCCTCAACAGTCGCTGGTTCCTGCCCTTCGGCGCCGAGCAGTCCATCAGCATCAACGCGCGCGGCGAAATGGAAATCGGGCGCCACTGGTCCGATCACATGGTCGCGACCTTCGGCGCGCCGCGGGTGCCGGGCAGCGAGATCACGCAGCGCGACATGGACCTCGCCCGCGGCTTGCAGGCCGCCTTTGAACGCGCCTGGCTGCATTTGCTGCGGCGTCTGCACGCCCTCGCCCCTTCCGACCAGGTCGTGATGGCCGGCGGTTGCGCGCTCAACAGCGTCGCCAATGGCCTCGTCACGGCGCAGACGCCCTTCCACAAGACCTGGATCCACCCCGCCGCCGGCGACGAGGGCCTGTCACTGGGCGCGGCGCTCCATGCCAGCCGGCAAACCCCCGGCAGCGGCGAGCGCTACGTCATGGGCAGCGCCGGGCTCGGCCCGGAGTACACGCAGCAGGAAATTCGCAGCGCCCTGGCGCGGCGGGGAGTGGCGGCGCAGGAGTTGCCGGAGCAGGAACTGCTGGAAGGCACGGCGGCGGCGATTGAGGCCGGGTCGGTCGTCGGCTGGTTCCAGGGCCGTATGGAATGGGGGCCGCGCGCCCTTGGCAACCGCTCCATCCTCGCCCACCCCGGTCTGCCGGACATGAAGCAGACGCTCAACGACCGCATCAAGCGCCGCGAGTGGTTCCGCCCCTTCGCGCCGGCCGTGCTGGCGGAGGCGCAGACCCGGGTCTTTGAGCGGGGCGAGCCCTCGCCCCACATGCTGCACGTCTATCGCATCCGCGATGACTGGCGCGAGCGTCTCTGCGCCGTGGCTCACGTCGACCAGACCGGCCGCCTGCAGACCGTGCTGCGCGAGCACAATCCGCGCTATTACGACCTGCTGAAGGCCTTCGAGCGGCGCACGGGCCTGCCCGTCATCGTCAACACCAGCTTCAACGAGAACGAGCCCGTCGTCTGTACGCCGGAAGAAGCCATCGACTGCTTCCTGCGCACCCGCATGGACCTGCTCGTCATCGGCAACAGTTTCTGCGAAAAGCCGCCCGGCGCCGACTGATCCGGCCACCTGCCTGGCGGGAAAGCAAAAGGCCGGCCCCGCCAGGGGACCGGCCTGTCGGTCAGTGGCAGCTTCAGACTACCACTGCACGTAGCGCACCGTATGGTGCTCGTCTATGGTGATGACGTAGGGCTTGTCGACGTCCGGCCCCTTGTCGGCGTAGTAGGTGCTGAGCGTCATCGTGCAATCGCCATCGTAGCTGACGGTATAGGTCTTGTTGGTGGCAACGTTGGTGTCGCTGGCCAGATTGTCGTTGGCGGCAGCATTCGAACCGCAGAGACTGGAGGCGCTGGTGACGCTTTCGAGCGATTGCACGGTGCTGTCCTGGTAAACGCCGTAGAGCGTGTAGGACGTGTAGTCGGCGTTGGCGCAGACCTTGATCGGGGCGGCCTCGTCGGTGTTAAGGCAGGTTTCGCCACCGCTGCCGTTGTCGCCGTTGTCGCCATTGTCGCCGTTACCGCCGGGGTCGTTGGAATTCCACAGGTTGGGGCAGTTCACGTTCGGATCGGTGCAGTAATAGTAGACAACCGGGTGGCTGTCCACGTAGAGATTGGACCCGGACGGGGCCAGGGTGCGCAGGATGATGCGAATCGCTTCCTCCGGCTGGAAATCGATCAGGTCCGCGCCAAATTGAATGACTTCAGTGGTTTCCGCCGCCTGCGCCTCGGCCTGGGCCTGGGCCTCGGTGTTGTCCCGATTTTCCGTGCCGCTGGCCGAATTGCCATCCGAGTTGTCCGCCTTCCATTTGTACCCCTGGGCGTTGTTGATGACCGAGCCCTGCTCGGGAATGGCAATCGTTATGGTGCCGCTCCCGCCGCTGGTCTGGGCCTCCGCTGACAGAGCCTGCGCGCTGGGGTCCGGCGTGGCGGTTGGCTCGGGCGTCACCAGAGTAATGGTCGCACCCAGCGGCGGCGGCAAGGAGCGGATCAGGGTCCTGGGGTCGCGACATGATTCGTGGACCGGGTAGCAGAAGATCAGGCTGGGGCTGTCGCTGTAGGTCTCGTCATCAAGGGCGGCCAGGCTGGTCAGCGAGAAGGAGACGATGTCACCCGCCTTGTAACCCAGGTCCTCGGCGGAAATGCGGATGGTGCCGGCATTGGCGGGCGCGATCTTGTCTTCCTCGACGTCGCGCGTCGACTCGTTGGCCGCGATCCATTCCACATATTCGGCGTTGGCAAACTGGCTCGTGTTGGATGACGTGATGACAAAGTCGCCGGTTTCCGTGTCCACACCATCTGTGGTGACGATGTTCGACTCAAGCGTCACCACCGGCGACTCCGGCACGGGCAAGGGCGTCTTTGGCTGTGGCGTGGCGGTAGGTTCCTGGG
>DAOUIB010000485.1:0-5297 GCA_034428275.1 Anaerolineae bacterium | reverse complement strand
CTCTTTGACATGCCCGTCGAACAATTGCCCTCGTACCGGGGCCGCAACCCGCGGCCGGAGGACCACGACGACTACTGGGCGCGCGCCCTGGCGGAGCTGGAGGCCCAGGACGATGAGGTGGAGCTGCAACCGGCCGACTTCCACGCCGATTTCGCCGAATGCCATCACCTGTGGTTCAGTGGCATGCGCGGCGCGCGGGTGCACGCGAAGTTGCTGCGGCCCAAATCCCTGATCGGCAAGGGGCCGGCCGTGCTGATGTTCCACGGCTACTCGGGCAACGCCGGCGACTGGGTCGACAAGCTGGGTTACGTGGCGCAGGGTTTCACCGTCGCCGCGCTGGACTGTCGCGGGCAGGGCGGCCTGTCCGAAGACAGCGGCGGCCATCTGGGAACGACGCGCCAGGGGCACATCATCCGCGGCCTGGCGGGCCCGCCCGACGACATGCTCTACCGCCAGATCTTCCTCGATACCGCGCAACTGGCGCGCATTGTGATGGACATGCCGCAGGTCGACGCGGACCGGGTCTGCGCCACGGGCGGCAGTCAGGGCGGCGCGTTGACCGTCGCCTGCGCGGCGCTGGAGCCGCGCATCTTCCGCGCCGCGCCGATCTTCCCCTTCCTGAGCGACTACCTGCGGGTCTGGGAACTGGACCTGGACGAGAACGCCTACGGCGAACTGCGCACCTGGTTCCGCCATTTCGACCCGCTGCACGAGCGCGAGCGGGATGTCTTTACGCAACTGGGCTATATTGATATCCAGCATCTGGCGCCGCGCATTCAGGCCGAGGTGCTGATGGGCACGGGACTGATGGACAAGATCTGTCCGCCTTCCACGCAATATGCGGCCTTCAACAGGATTGCGTCGCCGAAGTCGGTGCGCCACTACCCGGACTACGGCCATGAAACCCTGCCGGGGCATCAGGACGCGATCTTCGGCTTTCTGGCGGAGTGACGGTGCCCACCTGCCCTGTCCGTCCCGGTGACGATCCGCGCAAGGCTGCGCCGGGCGTCATGCCTTCACTTCACATGCCTGGAGAGTTGGACTGATGCGCCTGTCAGGCCTGATTCCCGAGCCGGGCTCGCCGCTTGATCGTGTGGCAACCCTGGTGATCGCCAACATCGCCTGGGTTTTTCTGTCGGTAATGATCATTCCCCTACCGGCGGCGACGGCCGGGCTGTTCGCGGTCATGACGCCGCTGGCGCGCAACAGGGACCGTGAGTTCTTCGCGACCTTTTTCAGCACCATGCGGCGGCAGTGGCGCAAGGCGACTGTGCTGGCGCTGATTGACGTGGCTCTGGGCGCGCTGGTGCTGGTGAACCTGCAGGCGCTGGCGACGATACCCCTGCCTGAGGCTGTCCTCTGGTTTCTGCGCAGTCTGACGACACTTGTCGGCCTGGTCATTTTAATGGCGAACCTGTACGCCTGGCCGCTGCTGGTGATGTTCGACCTGCCAATGCAGCGCCTGATCAAGGTCTCGCTCCTTCTGACGCTGGCGCATCCGTTGCGGTCGCTGCTAACCCTTGCCCTCGGGGCGGCGCCGATTGTGGCGGGCCTGTTCCTGCCCCTGTGGCTGTTTTTCGTGGGTTTCGTTTCCCTCTCGGCGCTGGCGATCAGCTGGGGCTCGTGGCGGGTGATCCGGCAACGCGCCTCGGCGGAGGAACTGGAGGAACTGGACGACCCGATGCGGGGTTTCTAGGTCCTGACCCAGGCAATGCTTCTCTAGCCTGAACCCTGTCCCCAACCCTCGCGAATGCGGGGAGCGGCCGGGCGCTTCCGGTCCATGTCAGCCGTCGCGCCAGCGGATCAGACGCTCGAGGGGCGCATAGTCCCAGGGGGCGCAGCGGCTGAAGATGAACCAGGTGGCTCCGGCCGCGGCGTACTCGTCGAGGTTGGCTGTCAGGTCCTGCTCGCCCACGCCAACGGTGCGGATGATATCGGCGGGGTCGCGCCCGACCCTGGCGCACCAGTCGTCGAGGACGCGGTTCTTGTGGATCCAGGACTTGGGCGGGCCGAAGGTGTTCCACAGGTCGGCCTGTTCGGCCACGATGCGCAGGGTCACCTTTTCGCCGCCGCCGCCGATCATGACGGGCAGCGGGTCCTGGATGGGTGGCGGCACTTCGGCCTGCAGCCGGGCCCTGAAGACGGGCAGATCGGCCTCCAGCTGACGCAGACGGCTACCGGCCGTGCCGAACTCGTAGCCGAATTCGTCATAGTCGCGCTGGAACCAGCCGGCGCCAATGGCGAAGAGCAGCCGGCCGTCGCTGATGTGGTCGACGGTCTTGGCCATCTGGGCCAGCAGGGCCGGATTGCGGTAGCTGTTGCAGGTGACGAAGCAGCCGACGCCGGCGCGCGAGGTGCTGGCCGCGATGGCGCTGAGCGCGGTCCAGCCTTCATAGTGCCTGCCTTCGGGGTCGCCGGTGAGCGGGAAGAAGTGGTCCCAGTTCCAGATGCTGTCGACGCCCATGGCCTCGACAGTGCGGACGGCCTCGATGTATTCCGGCCAGGAACAGTGCTGCGGCTGCATCTGTACGCCGACGTGCATGCGGGTCATGGCAGTTTCCTCGCTACTGTTGCGGCCAGTGTAGCGGCGCGAGACGGCGATGGCCAGGCGGGGGTCTGGCGCGCCCACGTCCCTTGCCCCTGCCCCTCGCCGCTCCCCCTTAAACCAGTTTCTTGCACTGTAGACTAAAATGGCGTGAAGCGTTGGCCAGGAGAGGACAATGCAACTGGACCCGCCTGAACACCCGCATCGGCGGAAAAACCTGCTGACGGGGGAATACGTGCTGGTCTCGCCGCAGCGGGCCAACAGGCCGTGGCAGGGCGCGCTTGAAGCGCCGGCGCCGGAGCGTCTGCCGGCCCACGACCCGGACTGTTACCTCTGCCCCGGCAACGAACGGGCCGGCGGCATCCGTAACCCCGACTACGAGCGGACCTTCGTGTTCCGCAACGACTTCCCTGCCCTGCTGCCTGAAGCGCGCCCGGCGGTGGCGAGGGACGAAGCGCTGATGCAGCTGGAGGCGGTTCGCGGCGACTGTCAGGTGCTTTGTTTTTCGCCGCGACACGACGCGACCCTGGCGGGGATGGCATTGAGGGAATTGCGCCATGTCATCGACGTGCAGGCGCAGTTGCTGGCCGACCTGGGTCGGCGCTGGCGGCACGTGCAACTCTTCGAGAACCGCGGCGACGCCATGGGCGCCTCGAGCCCGCACCCGCACGCCCAGATCTGGGCCTGCGACGCCCTGCCGACGATCGTGGCGCGCGAGGACGCGCAACAGCGGGAATACGCCCTGGCGCAGGGCGGGCGACCCCTGCTGCCGGACTACGCCGATGCCGAACTGCGTTGCGGCGAGCGGACCGTCGGCATGAATCAGCACTGGCTGGCGCTGGTGCCCTTCTGGGCGCTGTGGCCCTTCGAGACCCTGCTGCTGCCGCGTCGGCAAGTCGGCCAGTTGCAGGACCTGAGCGATGTTGAGCGGGACGCCCTGGCCGCTCTGCTGCGCGAGTTGTTGCGGCGCTATGACGGTCTGTTCAACGCGCCCTTCCCCTACTCGATGGGCTGGCACCAGGCGCCGGCCGGCGGCGAGGCGCACTGGCAGCTGCACGCGCATTTCCTGCCGCCGCTGCTGCGCTCGGCGACGGTGCGCAAGTTCATGGTGGGCTTTGAACTGCTGGCGGAGGCGCAGCGCGATTTAACGCCGGAGCAGGCGGCGGAGAGCTTGCGGGCGGTGTCGATTCCAGATTTTCACGGGACTCAATGAGCAAGAGTCGAGTCAGCGGGAAGAGGTTACAATCTGAACAGGGTAGCAGGGAGCGAAAACATGCAGACTCGTCTCGGACTCGAAGTCGCGCCCAAAGTTGGGACTGAAAGAACTTTGCCGAAATCCAATGATCGTAAAGTCAGGAACGGCACGTCGACAAACAATCTTGTGTTCAGCGCATATACGAACGGAAATGACGGAACGTTTCCCCGCATACTCGACTTGTATGTAAAGCCGGGAAGCGTTGTGGCAGATGTCACTTATGGCAGGGGGGTCTTCTGGCGCAACGTTCCGCCAGACCGCTATGAACTAAGGGCTAGCGATGTTCAGGGTGGAGTAGATTGCCGTTCGCTACCCTACGCTGACGGTGAGATTGACTGTGTCGTTCTGGATCCGCCATACATGCATTCGCCAGGCGGTTCGGCCCACAAATCGCATACTCCCTTCGAAAGACATTATCGAAACAACAGTTCGGGCAACCAGACAGGAAGCAAGTACCACGAGGCTGTACTGGAATTGTACCGGGATGCCGGGTACGAAGCGTGGCGCGTCCTGCGCGAGCGGGGTGTTCTGATTGTCAAGTGCCAGGACGAAGTATGTTCAAATCGCCAGCGATTCACCCACGTTGAGATCATGCAGATGTACGATAACCTGGGATTTGTCGCCGAGGACCTGTTCGTTGTGGTGAGAAACAATCGGCCAGGTGTAAGTCGGGCGATACGTCAGGTACATGCCAGAAAAAACCATTCCTACTTCCTGGTTTTCTGGAAACGTGGGAGCGGCAAGGGCCTGTGGGAACCGCCGTCGTGAATTCGATTGCGCTGATGGTAGAAATCATCCGGGAGCACGCTCCCGAGGATATCTGGCAGGGATCACCACTGATTGGTTATCGAAGCCTCGGCAACACCAACAGGGGTGAAATCGGTGAGGAATTCGTTCGGCGATATCTGACACTGGCGGGATTTGAAGTAGGCAAGAGCAAGCGAACTTCAGAAACGGACCTGCTAATTGAGAACTGTCGGTTTGAGGTCAAGACAGCTTCACCTGGTGCAAAGGGGACTTTCCAGTTCAATCATGTTCGCCTGGACAGAAGCTATGACTACCTCTTGTGCCTTGGCATTTGTCCCCATGCCATTGTGTTCAACATGTGGCGCAAGGGCGAGGTTGCCGAAAACCGCGCTGGCAATTTGGTGCGGATGGCAGAAGGTCAGGCGGTCACCTACAAAATTACGAAGAAGCTTGAGGCCATGCGCCCTATCTCCGGGTTGCCAGGCAGTCTTCGCAGCATAACAGACTGATAAGGCAAGCCGTCCTGGAATTGCATTCCCGATACTTCATTCTCAATTGCACCAACGACAAAGCCCCCTTTTGTCACTCACCAGCCAGGATGGCGTTCACCTGGTCGTATTCGTCTGGCGTGAGTCGCCAGTCGGCGGCGCGGGCATTGGCGCGCAACTGGTCCGGGCGCGTGACGCCGGAGATGACGGAGCAGACCTCGGGGCGGGCCAGCAACCAGGCGTGGGCCAGTTCGGCCATCGT
>DAOUIB010000484.1:0-1743 GCA_034428275.1 Anaerolineae bacterium | reverse complement strand
TCGAGTTGCAGCAGCAGGGCCAGGCGCTCGCCGTAGCTGTTGCGCTTCGAATCGAGGCTGAGCTTGCCGCGCCACCAGCCATCGCCAAGGATGGCGCCGAGGGCGTTTGCGCCGGGTCGCAGCAGGTCCGTCACGTCGTAGGTCTGGTACTCCAGGCGCGTGTGGTAGGCGCTCCAGCCGGGGGTCATCCAGCGGTCGCCGACCCGTTCACCGTTCAGCCAGAGTTCGTAGAGGCCCTGCGCCGTGGCGTAGAGACGGGCGCTGCGCACCTGGGCGTCCAGGTCGAATTCGCGGCGCAGGAAAGGCGCCGGCTTGAAGGCCTGGGGGTCGACGTCGCCTTCGGGGTCGATCCAGTCGGCCTGCCAGTCGCTTGCCTTCACCAGGCCCATCTCCCAGGTTTCGGCCCTGCTCCAGGCGGACACGCTGGCGCTGCCCGTCCAGACGCGAACGCGCCAGTGGCAGCGTTGACGCGAGCGCAGGGGCGGTCCGCCGTAAGGTACGTGCGTGGACTGGTCCGATTTCACCCTGCCGGAATCCCAGAGCAGCTTTCCCGCTTCGTGGACCTGGATTTGCCAGGCACTCTGCATCGTGCCCGGACGCTCCGTCACGAGCTGCCAGCTGAAACGCGGGCGCGGCGCATCGATTCCGAGGGGATTGTGTTGGTATTCGCAAACAAGATTCGAAACAGAAATATCACGCTTCATTTCACTCAGCCCAACTGTTGTCTGTTGCGCCAGAGCGTAACCCATCGCCACAGGGTCGTCATGCCCGACGCCGACAGCAGGCAGGTGAGCGGCAGCAGCGGCAGGTAGTAACGCTGCCAGGCCAGGGGGTTGAGCAGCAGGACGAACAGCGTGAGGGCCAGCCAGGCCAGCAGGCCTAACTGTTCTGGCTTTCGCCCGATTTGCGCGAGACCGGCCAGCGTCAGCAGGGAGAGGAGGCCTCCGGTCAGCGGGCTCACCGGCATGCCGGACAGCGGCGAGGCGCGCCAGGCGTCGATTTCGGCAGTGATGGCCTCGTATTCGGACCAGGAAGCGACCTCATAGAACATCGCCGGTCGCAAGAAGGGCTGGGTGAGAATCTGGTCGAGGCGTTCGGCCAGGCTCATGCCGACGCCGCCCGGCTGCAGGCTTCGCACCTGGACCTGCACCAGCTCGCCTCGCACCTGCACCAGGCGCTGCAGCAGCTGCCAGGGGTCGGGCCAGAGGGCGGGCGACAGCGCCAGGAAAACCGTCAGCGCCAGAATGCCGCAGAGAACGCATCGTCCGGTAGCGGTCAGCAAGGCCTGGCGCTGGCGTTGCAGCAGCGCCGCAAACCAGAGCCAGCCCAGAGCGCCGCCGAAGAAGAGCAGGGCGCTGTGCTTGGAGGCCAGCGCCAGCCCGCCGGAGAGGGCCAGCGCCAGCCACCAGCGCCAGCGTGCCCGCTCACCATGCCGGAGAATCATCAGGGCGCAACAGATGGTCAGCAGCCCAAAGAAGAGCATGGGACCCTCCATCAGGGCGCGGCGCCCGTTGAGCAACAGGGCGGGGTGCAGGGCGTAGATGCCGCTGGCCAGCAGGGCCGTCCCGGTGCCCCGCAGGCGCCAGGCGATGGCGAAGAACAGCGGAACACTGAGCGCGAAGAACAACGCCGACGGGTATCGGCTGGTCAGCAGCAACTGCGGCGCCGGCCGCAATCCGAGCGCGAGGTTGCTGTCGTAGTCGAGGGCCCAGTCCCAGCCGGGTTCCGGCGGCAGGTCCTCTC
>DAOUIB010000483.1:0-3220 GCA_034428275.1 Anaerolineae bacterium | reverse complement strand
TGCGTGAAGACAACGCCGAACCGGGCGAAGCCTTCGGCGAGGTCTTCGCCATGGTCGGCCCGGCGGAGACAGCTGAATCGCGCGACCCGATAGAAGTCACCCTGGGTCCTACGCCGCTGGCAGCCAACGCCAACCTGGAGGACGCCACCGGCAGCGCGACACTGTACAGCGACGGCAGCAGCGCGATCGACTTCAGCATCCACCTCAATGGCAGCGCCGGGCCGGGTGGTTGTCTCGTGCTGGAAGGCTGGGTGGTGGATGCCGGTCTCTTCGGCGGCCCCGGTGAGTCCAACTCCAGTGAGTCTGACGAGGCCTACGGCCCGCCCTTCGGCGATATCGAGATGGTCGGCTTCAATGCCGCGGTCGAGGCCGCGCCCTACGCGCTCAGCACCGGCGTGGCCGCCGACGTGGGCGACGGCACGCTCGGCGCCAGTTACCGCATTCCCGGCTACAACTTCGGGCCCTTCGACGCCTTTGTGGTCACGCTCGAAAGCGATTGCAACGCCGAAGGCTTTGACCCGCGGCCGGGCACGCCCGTCCTCATCGGGATGATCCACGACAGTATGTAAGGCATGGCAGCTCAGGCCCTGCTGCGCTCCAGCAGGGCCACAGTGTGAATGCGCCAGGTCAGCGGCTCCAGATCCACGGGCTGCGCCTGGCGCAGTCGCCAGCCCCTGGCGCGCAAACGCCTGGCGTCGCGCGCCAGACTGGCCGCATCGCCACTGAGGTACAGCAGACGCGCGGCGCCGCAGGCCGCCAATGCCTCGACCGCCTCCGCCGACAGCCCTTCCCGCGGCGGATCGACCAGGGCGGCGTCGACCGGCGTTTCCAGTTCCGGCAACACCTCCTCCACGCGGCCCTCAATCAGGTCGATGTTGTCGAAGGCTTCGAGGTTGCTCCCGGCGTCGGTGACGGCGGGCGGAAAGCGTTCCACCAGCGTCACCAGTCCGGCCTCTTCGGCCAGAAATGCGCTGAAGAAGCCGACGCCGGCGTAGAGATCGAGGACGTGTTCACCGGCTGACGGCGCCAGCCACTCCCGCACGAGAGTCGCCAGGCGCGGCAGCAGGGCATCGTGCGCGCGGAAGCTGCTGCCGGCGGTGACGCGAAAACGACGGCCGGCAAGCTCCCGTACGAGGTGCGAGGCGCCGATCAGGTTGACCGGCTCGCCGCCTTTCAGCAGCATGTTGACGCTGGCCGGCAGGTCGCTGAGCAGTTCCGGCGCCCGGTCGTTGCGCATCGTCAGCAGCAACATCAGGGCCCCGTCGCTGCCGCGCAACAGTTGCAGCTCGCGCAGCCCCTCGATGTCCAGCTCCAGCCTCGGCAAGAGTTCCAGCAGGTCCGGATGGGCGACGTGGCATTCTTCGGGCCACACGACCTGACCCGCCCGCTCCGATGGCAGACCGGGCTGACCGGCGCGGTCCACGCGCAGCGTCAGGCCCCAGCGGTAACCCTGCGTGGCCGGCGCGGGGATCGTCGGCAACACCTCGACGTCGTCAAGTCCGCCGATGCGCGCCAGCTGGTCGGCCAGCACGTCCTGCTTCAGCAAAAGCTGGGCAGCATAGTCGATGTGCTGCCACTGACACTGACCGCAGCGGCCCGGGCCGAAGTGCGGGCATTGCGGCCAGACGCGGTCGGCGGAGGCTTCCAGCAGGCGCAGGCCCTCGGCGAAGGCGACGCGCCCGCTACGGCCGGTCAGGCGCGCCTCGATGCGCTCGCCCGGGATCGCATAAGGCACGAATATCACTTGCCCCCGGTGGCGACCCATGGCGCGGCCGCCGTGGGCCATCGTCTTCAGGTCCATTTCGAAAATGTCGTCGGCCATGGTCTCTTCCGCCCTCCAGGGCGCAAGTATACAGGCTGCGCGCGTCTTGACTGTCCGCTTCTTCCTGTTACACTGGGACGAGTTCTTCGTTGAGGGAAGCGCATGGATCGCTGGTCGCAGATCATACAGGGCAGCCCGGAGGTGGCCCGCTCTTCCCTTGCCACGGGTCGCCCGACCCGCTAGTCGCCCACACAGGAAATCACCATGACCATGGATAGCGAACGCTATAACCCCGCGTCTGTTGAGTCCCGCTGGCAGCAGCGTTGGGAGCAGGACGGCCTCTACCACGCCGACGTGGACTGGGAGCGGCCCAAGCACTACGCCCTGACCATGCTGCCCTACCCCAGCGGCGACCTGCACATCGGCCACTGGTTCGCCATGACGCCCTCCGATGCGCGCGCGCGCTTCATGCGCATGCGGGGTTACAACGTGCTCTTCCCCATGGGTTTCGATGCCTTCGGCCTGCCGGCGGAAAACGCCGCCGTCACGCGCAACATCCATCCGGCGCGCTGGACGCGGGCCAACATCGAGCGCATGCGCGGGCAACTGCGCAGCATGGGCGCCATGTTCGATCCGCGTCGCGAAATGATCAGTTGCGAGCCGGAATACTATCGCTGGACGGAGTGGCTGTTCCGCCTCTTCTTCCTCAATGATCTGGCCTACCGCGGCGAGGCCCAGGTGAACTGGTCGCCCACCCTGCAGACCGTGCTGGCCAACGAGCAGGTCATCGACGGCCGCGACGAACGCACCGGCCAGCCCGTCATTCAAAAGATGATGACGCAGTGGTTCTTCCGCTACACGCGCTACGCCGACGAAATGCTGGATTTCAGCCGCATCGACTGGCCCGAACCGATCCGCATCATGCAGACCAACTGGATCGGCCGCAGCGAGGGCGCGCGCGTGACCTTTCACAGCGAGGCCGGCGACCCCATTCCGGTCTACACCACGCGGCCGGATACGCTCTGGGGCTCGACCTTCATGGTGCTGGCGCCGGAGCACGACCTTGTCGCCAAACTGACCACGGAGGCGCAGCGCGACGCCGTCGAGGCCTACGTCGAAGGCGCGGCCGCAAGCACCGAAATCGAACGCACTTCCGAGACCCGCGAGCGCACGGGCGTCTTCAGCGGGTCCTTCGCCATCAACCCGGTCAATGGCGAACGGGTGCCCGTCTGGGTCTCCGACTACGTGCTGCTGACCTACGGCAGCGGCGCCATCATGGCGGTGCCGGGCCACGACCAGCGCGACTTCGAGTTCGCGCGGCAATTCGATCTGCCGGTCACGCGAGTGATTCTGCAGGAGGGCGAGGACCCTGCCGCGCCGCTGGAGGAAGCCTGGGAAGGACCGGGCGTCATGGTCAACAGCGGCCGCTTTGACGGCCAGCTGTCAGACCGCCATCGC
>DAOUIB010000482.1:0-1729 GCA_034428275.1 Anaerolineae bacterium | reverse complement strand
CCTGCCCTTCGCAGCGCTGGCGCTGCGCGGTGTTTTGGGTCAGGGCCGCAGTCCGGCCCTGTGCCTGCTGCTGGCTGCGTCACCGGTCCTGCTGATGGCCTCGCGCCAGTCCGCGCCCGTCGTGCTTTCCCTGCTGCTGCTCGTCGGCGCGCTGTGGGGCGCGCAGCGTTACCGGCAGACGCGTGGGCAGGCAGCAGCAACCTGCGCCACGGCGTCCATCCTCGCCCTCACGCTGCTGGCGGAACCGGGCGGCGCTGTGTTGGCCGTGCAGGTCGGCCTGGCCCTGCTGCTGACCTGGTGGAGTCGCCAGGGAGGCGGATCGCCGCGATTTGCCCTGCTGGCGGCCCGCGAATCGCTGGAGAGATGGCCAGTCGCCAGGTCCTTGCCGCCGGCCCTGTTGATTCTGTTTCTGGTCGCGACGCTGTTCATGTTGCATCCCTCCGGCATCGCGGCGACCGGTGACCTCCTGCAGGCTTCACTAAGCGGATTTGCGGCCCCCTGGTCCGACGCAGGCGGGCTTCCCGCGTCTTCCCTGTGGCCACTGACGGACCCGGGCCAGGTTACAGGGCGCGTGGCGGACTTCTTCGTACGATTGCATCTGGTCGTCGCCTTCGAGCCCCTGCTCGTGGCGGCGGCGGGCGGCTATCTCTTGCTGCGGAGCGCCGGGGGATGGAGCGACGCCGACCGTTTTTTCGTCTTCTGGCTGCTGACAGGAACCCTGTCACTGCTTCTTTGGCGCGCTGCCAGCCCGGCGCATGTCCTTTGGCTGGTCCTGCCGCTGGCGGGCCTCGCCTCCGGTCTGCTGCCGGAATTGCGGGGGGAGCATGAAGCGCGCAACGCCATTCCCCTTTGGGGCGTGACGCTGGTGGCGGGCGTCAGCCTGGCCCTGCTGGCGACGATCGCCTTTTATGCCCGGTTATTGCTGCAAGACAGGCCGCAGCCCCTGCAGGGGTTGGCGGGACTCGCCCTGTTGCCCCCGTTTCTCTTGGCGGGGGCCTGGCGACGGCCATGGCCGACCGCCTTGCGCGCTGCGCTGCTCGGTGCCGTCTTGCTGGCCATGCCGCTTTCCCTGGGGGGAGGTTGGGTGACGGCGGTGAGCCGGTCGGAGCAGGCGGACGGGCTGTGGCGGCGTTCGGCCTCGTCGCAGGATGTCTGGTTGCTGCAGGACAGCCTGACCGCCCTGGCGGACAGGGAGTCAGGAGGATTTCCCGGACTCGATCTCGCCCTCCTGGAGGATGGTACGAGCCTGCCGCGCTGGCTCATGCGTGACCACAGCAACTTGCAACTTGTCGAGAGGGTGGAGGACGTCGGCGACGCCGCCGTTTTGTTGCTGCCAGGCGGGATTGCGCCGCCAGACGGCGCCGGCGCCTGGATCGGGCAGGACTTTGCGATCAGCCGCCACCTTGCCGCAGCGGATGAGGCAAGGACGGCGCGTGACTTCCTGGCGACCGGCAGCGGGTCCCCTGCGTCAACGACATACGTCCTGTGGCTGCGGGAAGACCTGCTCGCAGAATCCGGGGATGATGCCGCTGCGCAGGTGGGCGTTCCATGACGATGTCCGGCCTGTTGCGCGGTCTTTCCCGCCGCGAACTGTGGCTCTATGCCCTGATTCTGTTGCTGGCCGTTTTCACGCGTTTCTGGCTGCTGGGCGAGCGCGTGATGAGTCACGACGAAAGCCTGCACACCCAGTTCGCCTACAATCTCTACCGGGACGGCAACTTCCAGCACA
>DAOUIB010000481.1:0-7988 GCA_034428275.1 Anaerolineae bacterium | reverse complement strand
CAGAAACTCGAAAGCGATACGGAACGTGAACTGACGGACCTGCGCGACCAGCTGAACGAGAAAATGGCGACCGTGCGCCACAGCGCGGACAACGCCCGCAATGAACTGCAGGACCTCGCCGTCTTGCAATTCCTCTCTGAAACGCGCTTCCGCCACCTGAAGAGTCGTTACGGCCGTGTCTTCCAGGCCAACATGGGAGCCGAGGCCTTCTACGAGATCCTGCGCCACATGGATCTTGAGCGTTTGTCGCTTGAGCTGTGGAAGGAAGTGCGGGAATCGCGCTCCATGCAGCGCAAGAAGAAGGCGACGAAGCGCCTGGGCGTGGTGGAAAGCCTGCGCAAGAGTCAGAATCGGCCGGAGTGGATGATCCTGACGATGTTGCCGGTCATTCCACCGGACCTGCGGCCTATGGTCCAGCTGGACGGCGGCCGCTTCGCCACCAGCGACCTGAATGACCTTTACCGGCGCGTCATCAATCGCAACAATCGACTCAAGCGCCTGCTGGAACTTGGCGCGCCGGACGTCATCGTCCGCAACGAAAAACGCATGTTGCAGGAAGCCGTCGACAGCCTGGTGGACAACAGCCAGCGGGGCAAGGAACTCAGCCGCCGCGGCCACCGCGAATTGAAGTCACTGAGCGACATGCTCAAGGGCAAGAAGGGTCGTTTCCGCCGCAACCTGCTGGGCAAGCGCGTGGACTACTCCGGTCGTTCGGTGATTGTCATCGGCCCCCGTCTGAAGTTGCACCAGTGCGGCCTGCCCAAGACCATGGCCCTCGAACTTTATCGTCCCTTCGTCATCAGCCGCCTGGTCAACCAGAACTACGCCAGCAACGTTCGTGGCGCGCGGCGCATCATCGAACGGGAGCGGCCGGAAGTCTGGGAAGCGCTGGAAGAAGTCATTCAGGAACGGCCGGTGTTGCTGAACCGCGCCCCCACCCTGCATCGACTCGGTATCCAGGCGTTTGAGCCGCTGCTGGTTGAGGGCAAGGCCATTCAAATTCACCCTCTGGTGTGTTCGGCCTTCAACGCCGATTTCGACGGCGACCAGATGGCCGTCCACGTACCGCTCAGCGAAAAGGCCGTGCAGGAAGCCCGTGAGCTCATGCTCAGTTCGCGCAATCTGCTCAAGCCCGCCGACGGTTCGCCCATCGTCGGCCCTTCCAAGGACATGGTGCTGGGTTGCTATTACCTCACCATGGACCCCACCGTGGAAATCCTCGCGCTCAGAAAGCGCGCTGAAGAATTCCGTACGATCGATTCCGTCCTGAATACGGAAGCAAGGGTCGGGATCGCCCTGCGCAGCAACGGCTACTACTTCGCGCTGCAGCATGGCCTCGACAACGTCGAGCTTTATCCGGCTGTCACCGGGGAAGACGACACCGGTCGCGTGCGGGTCATCGAAACGGCAATCGATCGCACCGTGCGCGCGGTCCTCGAAGGCGAGGTGGACTGCACCCTGGCCAATGCCTGGGAGGCGCGCATTTACCTGCGGCAACATGGCCTGGAAGATCAGCTTGAGATCACCAATTTGCACGAACGTCGCCTGGTCGTCGACATGGACGAGGTGCAATACCTCTATCAACTCGGGATGGTCGGCCTGCACACACCGGTCCTGCTGGGCAACATCTACGAAGAGCGTCCGCCACAGGACGAACCCGAGGCAACGACCGTAGGTCGGGCCCTGTTTAACCGCATTTTGCCCGATGAAATGCGCTACGTGCAGGAGACCCTCGGCAAGCGTGGCCTGAACGACCTCGTCGCCCTTTGTTACCAGCAGGTAGGGTCCGAACTTACGACCGACGTCGTCGACCAGATCAAGAATTTCGGTTTTCACTATGCCACGATCTCGGGAACGACCGTCGCGGTTTCGGACCTCACGATCCCGGAGGAACGCGCGAACATTCTGGACGGCGCCGAAGCTACCGTCGTGCGCGCCGAACGGGATTTCCGCCGCGGATTGCTCACGGAAGAGGAGCGCTACCAGATCACCATCGACGAGTGGACCAGCGCCAAGAACCGCCTGCAGGACACGATTCGCGACACGCTCGACCCCTACGGTCCCATCGCGATCATGGCTCTTTCAGGTTCCACCAAGGGCGGCTTCGGGCCGATTACCCAGCTGGCGGGCATGCGCGGTCTGATGGCGGATCCCTTCGGCCGAATCATTGAGATGCCCATCAAAAGCCATTTCCGCGAGGGTCTGACAGCGCTGGAGTTCTTCATCTCAACGCACGGCGCGCGCAAGGGTCTGGCGGATACGGCGTTGCGCACCGCCGATGCAGGTTACCTGACGCGCCGCCTGGTGGACGTGGCCCAGGACGTCATTGTCAACCGCATGGATTGCGGGACCGATGCCGGTCTGCTTGTCAGCCGCCTGCAGGATATCGCCGGTCAGACCATGCATGAGCGCACGGTCGGCCGGGTCGCATCCGAAGCGGTCTATCATCCGGAGACGGGCGAGTTGATCGTCGACCGCAATGAATTGATCGACGAGGACATCGCGAACCGCATCCAGGCAAGCGACGTGGAAGACGTCTACGTCCGCAGCCCGATGACCTGCTCGCTGATTCACGGTATCTGCGCCATGTGCTACGGGCGGGACCTGGGTCGCGGCGAAATGGTCGGGATCGGTGCGGCCGTTGGCATCGTGGCCGCCCAGTCCATCGGGGAGCCCGGCACGCAATTGACCCTGCGCACCTTCCATACGGGCGGAATCGCCCAGGCCAGCGGTGACATCACCAGCGGTTTGCCGCGGGTTGAGGAACTCTTCGAAGCGCGCAAGAAGCCGCGGGGAGAAGCCGTCATCGTGGACTTCGGCGGCATCGTTCGACTGGGACGTCGCGGCGGCGTGCGCATGGCGACCGTCATTGACGAACAGGTGGACAAGGAAGAACAGCAGTTGCCGGAAGGCTGGGAGTTGATGGTTGCGGATGAGGAGAAGGTCAAACCCGGCGACGTGCTGGCGCGATCGGTCGACGACGGAGAACAGACCCTGACGACCGGTCTGCAGGGAACGGTTAACATTGAGGACGGTCTCATTACCGTGGTCTGGCGCCGTCGCCAGGAGGAAGAGTATGAGATTCCCTCCAATGCCCGTCTCACGCCCGACGTCTATGACGGCGCCGAGGTGTATCCCGGCCAGCAACTGACCGAGGGCGCCAGCAATCCGCATCGCATCCTGCGCATTCTGGGCGAGGAAGCCACCCGGCTGTATCTGCTCTCGGAAGTGCAAAAGGTCTACCGCAACCAGGGCGTCAACATTGCGGACAAGCACTTTGAAATCATCGTGCGGAAAATGCTGTCCAAGGTCCAGGTCACCCGTAGCGGCGACAGCGAGTTGCTGCCCGATGAACTGATCGATCGCCTGCAACTGATGGACATCAACGAAAAGTTGCTGGTGGACGGCAAGGAACCCGCAGCCGGCACACCCGTGTTGCTGGGAATCTCCCGCGCCGCGCTTAGCACGGACAGTTTCCTCTCGGCTTCCAGCTTCCAGCACACGATCAAGGTGCTGGCGGGGGCTGCCATTGAAGGCAAGCAGGACCAGCTTTATGGCCTGAAGGAAAACGTCATCATTGGCAAGCTGATCCCGGCCGGAACCGGCTTCCACACCTATCAGGACCGCGAACTGGTGGCGCCTGAAGTACCCATGGACCCCCAGGGCGCCCTGTTGCTGGAGGAGCTTGACGGCAACGAAGAGGTTGACGAGCTCTACGAAAACGGGGCTGCCAATGATGCCGGGGGCCTTGCCGAAGTCGCCGGGGAGGTCGAGACCGGCGCGGACGATCAGGAAGAAGACGCGTTGGAAGATGGTGCGGACCTGACCGTCTGAGAATTTGCATCAGGAAGCAGGAGGCGGCCCTTGCGGCCGCCTCCTTGAGTCTCCGGAGGACCCTAGTCGTACTTGTCCAGATCTCTCTCCGGCCGCACGGCGTCGAAGAGCATCCAGAAGAGCGGGCGTTCCTGGGGCTGCAGGGGGACCAGCAGGCTGTAGGCCGTGCGCTCGTCGCGGCTGCTGACGAGATGGGGCAGCCAGGCGAAATTCATGTTCCACAGGAACATGGGCCCGACGTAATCCAGTTGCTGCCCGATCTGAAAGGCGCGCAAGGTGTAATCGGCCTGGACCCACTTGTCGTTGTAGGCCACAAAGGGTTGCGGCGGCTCGCCTGGCAAACCGTCCCAGGTGGGCCAGCCGAACTCCGTCACCCAGATGCGGGCATCGCTATCGCCATAGGTCCGCATGATGTCGCGATAGTTGCGCAGCGTGTCCAGGAAGAAAAACTGCGGGGCATCGTCCCAGCCACGGTCCGCGACGGCATTGCAGCAGCTGTGAGCGGGGTCATTGCCCCAGCCGAAGGGATGCGCGCCGATTTGCACACCCTCCAGCCGGGCCAGTCCGGCATTGTACATCTGCCGCAGGAACTGGCGATCGTCCACAGACCAGGGGCTGTTGCCGGTCGGCGCCAGTCCGGCGGTTACGACGATGACGGGAGTTTGCCGCGGTTCGTCCACGTGTGACTTCATGCGCTGCGAATAAGCGTTTATGGCGTCCCGCGCCGGTCTGAAGTAACGCAGGTATTCGCCGCCGGAAATGGGTCGCCCGTTCCATTCACGTTTTAAATTGGGTTCGTTCCAAACCTCGATGGCGTCAATCACATTGCCGAATTCGTTCAGCATCAGAGTGAGAAAGTTCGCCAGGACCTGCGGGTCGTCCGGCGGCCCGGCTTCCTCACGGCTCGTCCTGGCCCAGTCCGGCGCGCGGGCGACGCTGGCCAATATCATCTTTCCCCGACGCTTGAGGTCTTCCAGATACAATTCCTGCCGCCTGAAATCCACTCCGGTGTCGCCGGGTCCGTTCGGCTGGAGCAAATCCCAGTCGATTTGCACCTTGACCCAGCCCAGACCCAGGGTATCGGTCAGTCGCGTGACCGCATCGAAGTCCTCCTGACTCAACAAGGTGTGCAGTTGCACGCCCATCCTGGCAGGATCCAGATATGGCAGGGGCGTGGCCGTCGGCGGGGCGGGTGTGGGCGTAAAGGCGGGGGTCGCGGTGGCCGTCGGCAGGGGCAAGGGCGTCTCCGACGCTTCCGGGACCCTGGGAATCACCTGTCGCTCGACGACCTGCGGTTCTGCCGCCTGCGTAGGGGTGACATACACCGGAATCGGCGTCTGGGGAACGCAGGCCCCGATGATCAGCAGCGTCAGAAGCGACAACCAGGATTTCATGGTTGGCATTTTAGCATAGTCGGTCCCGGATTCCTGGTAAGGCCTTGTGACGCTGTGTATAATCATAAAACTGATGCGAACATATGTTCGTATTCCCCTGGCCACAAGGATGATGCATGAACCCCAGCCACGTCCAACCCGTCCCCATAGACAAGGAAATGCGCAGCGCCTACCTCGATTACGCCATGAGCGTCATCGTCGCGCGCGCCCTGCCCGATGCCCGGGACGGACTCAAACCGGTGCACCGGCGCATTCTCTACGCCATGCACGACATGGGCCTGCGCGCGGACACGCCCTGGAAGAAAAGCGCCCGCATTGTGGGCGAGGTGCTCGGCAAGTATCACCCGCATGGCGATGCCGCCGTTTACGACTCCATGGTGCGTCTGGCCCAGGAGTTCAACACCCGCTACCAACTGGTGGACGGCCAGGGAAACTTTGGCAGTGTGGATGGCGACGGCGCGGCCGCCATGCGCTACACCGAGGCGCGCATGACCGCCATCGGCCAGTCCCTGCTGATCGACCTGGAACGCGACACCGTGGATTTCCGGGAAAACTTTGACGGCAGTCTGACAGAACCCGTCGTCCTGCCCTCGGCCTTTCCGAATTTGCTGGTCAATGGCGCTTCCGGCATCGCAGTCGGCATGTCCACCAGTATCCCGCCGCACAACCTGGGCGAAGTCTGCGACGCCCTGATTTACATGCTGGAACATGGCGGCGACTCCGATGACATTTCCCTGAAAGACCTGATGCGCTTCATCAAGGGGCCGGACTTTCCCACCGGCGGCATTGTATTTCGCCACAGTGACAGCGTTCGCGACGATGAAGACGTCCTTGAGACTGCCTACGCCAGCGGCCGCGGGAAGATCGTCCTGCGGGCGCGGGCCCACGTCGAGCAGATGGGTCACGGCAAGTCTCGCATCATCGTCAGCGAACTGCCTTACCAGACCAACAAGTCCACCCTCACCGAACGCATCGCCACCCTTGTGCGCAACGGCAGGCTGGAGGGCCTGGCCGACCTGCGCGATGAATCGGACCGGCAGGGACTGCGCCTCGTCATCGAATTGCAACGCAACGCCGATGCCCGCGCCGTGCTGTCCGAGCTTTATCGCCTGACCCCGCTGCAGGAGACCTTCAGCATCATCATGCTGGCCCTGGTCGATGACGAACCTCGTGTGCTCTCCCTGAAACAGGCGCTCACGGTTTACCTGCAACATCGCCAGGAAATCGTGCGTCGCCGCAGTGAACATGAACTGGACCGGGCCCGCCATCGCGCCCACGTGCTGGAAGGCCTGTTGCGCGCCCTCGACATGCTGGACGAGACCCTCCGAATCATTCGCAAATCGCGAACGGCTGAATCGGCGCGCAACAATCTGTGCCGGCAGTTGAAGATCAGCGAAACCCAGGCGAGGGCCATTCTTGACATGCAATTGCGCCAGCTGGCCGCTCTCGAAAGGCGCAAGTTGCGCGAGGAACACAGGGAATTGCTGGACCGCATCGAATGGTTGACCAACCTGCTGGGCAGCGAACAAAAGATGCGGGCGCTGATCGCCGACGAACTGCGGGAAACGCGGGACGCCTTCCAGGACCCGCGCCGCACCCTGATTGCGGCGGGCCAGGCCAATGGCGACGAAGACGAGGAACTGCCGGGCAGCGCGACCTGGCTCACCATGACGGTCGGAAAAGCGCTGGCGCGCAGCCATGAAGACCGACCGCCCAAAGTGAGCGCGTCCGACAGTGACCCGCCACGTTTCATTGTTCAGGGCAACACGACGCAGGTGTTGTATCTCTTCAGCGCCAATGGGCTCTGCGCCTCCCTGCCGGTGCAGCAACTGCCGGCTTCGGAAGACCCTGCTGCAGGCGCACCCTTGCGCAGCCTTTGCGCCATGCCCGAAAACGAAAACATTATCGCCCTCGTCGCCCTGACGCCGGCGGAGGAAGGCGGTTCCCTGTTGCTCGCGACGAGCGCCGGTCTGGTCAAACGCATCCGCATCAGCGACCTGCCAGGGGTCTCGGCCAATGCCTTCTCCGTCATAAACCTCACGCCGGGGGACTCCCTGCTGCAGGTCTTGCTGACGAACAGCGCCCGGGAAGTCCTGCTCGCCAGCTCCGGCGCCCGCGCCATTCGCTTTGACGAAAACGACGTGCGCCACACGGGTCTGGCGGCCGGCGCCGTGCGCGGCATGCGTCTGCTCGACGGGAAAGAGCGGGTCATCGGCGCCGCGCTGCTGCGCAATGGCCTGTACGTCTGGTCCATCACGGGGGATGGCCTGGCACAATGTGCCCTGGCGGACGAATTCCCCTCCCAGGGACGGGGCGGCCAGGGAGTCCGCCTGACGCGCCTGCCCCAGGGCAGCCGGGGGCTGGTGGCCGCGATGGCCGGCCGGCAACAGGACAACCTTCTGGTGCTCACCAACCGCAACAAGGCGCGTTACATGCGTTTGGGGCTGGCGCCACGCCTGAGACGCGGGCAGGCGGGCAGCGACTACATTTTGACCCTGCGCAAACGCGAGCGAGTGGTCGCCGTCGTCCCCTATCAGCGAGAGTTCATGCCTGCCCGGCCAGTTGCTCAAGCGCCCGGTCCATAAGGGGCGCCTGCGTTTCCCAGTCGTACGGCGCCACGTGGGCGCGCAGCCGGTCGCTGTTCACCTCAAACTGACCGTTCAGGTGGCGCAACAACAGGGGAGCCAGCCTGTTCCGTCGATAAAGACATGGCGCGTGCAAATCGGGCGGGACCAGATGGGGATAATTCAGACGCTGCGG
>DAOUIB010000480.1:0-14384 GCA_034428275.1 Anaerolineae bacterium | reverse complement strand
TCGCGCGCCTGCGCCGCAGCGAGCAGTTCCGCGAGCACCTGGCGCGCATCGGCGCCGACCTGCCCCTCGCCGACCGGCTGCTGGCCGCGCCCGAGTCGCCCATGGCCCGGCCGCTGCAGACCGAGCTCGGCGCCGTTGGCAACCGCTGGTGCATCCTGCCCATGGAGGGCTGGGACGGGGCGCTCGACGGTACGCCCACGGAGCTGACGGTCCGTCGCTGGCGACGCTTCGGCCTCAGCGGCGCCAAACTCATCTGGGGCGGGGAGGCCGTCGCCGTGCGTCACGAGGGCCGCGCCAACCCCAACCAGCTGCTGCTCAATGAGACGACCCTGCCCGCCATCGCCGGCCTGCGCCAGACCCTCGTCGAGGCCCATCGCGAGCGCTTCGGCGACGCCGACGATCTCTGCGTCGGCCTGCAACTGACGCACTCCGGCCGCTTCTGCCGCCCCGACCCCGGCCAGGGGATGCAGCCGCGCACGCTCTACCGGCACCCCCTGCTGGACGCCAAGTTCGGCATCGCGCCCGATGACGAGGCGGTCCTGCTCGGCGACGACGAGATCGCGCGCCTGATCGAGGACTTCGTCGCCGCCGCCCGTCTGGCGCAGCGCGCCGGCTTCGCCTGGGTCGATATCAAGCACTGCCACGGCTACCTCGGCCACGAGTTTCTCAGCGCCTTCCGACGGCCGGGACGCTACGGCGGCAGCTTCGAGAACCGCACGCGCTTCCTGCGCGAAACGGTCGCCGGCATTCGCGCGGAGGCGCCCGGACTCGGCATCGGCGTACGCCTCAGCGCCTTCGACATGGCCCCCTGGAAGCCCGGCGCGGAGGGCGTCGGCGTCCCCGACGACTGGCCCGCCGATGACGACTGGCCGCGGGCCTTCGGCGAGCATGGCGCGGGCATGGACGAGGCCCATCGCCTGCTGGCGTTGCTGGCGCAACTGGAGATTCAGATGGTCTGCGTCACCGCCGGCAGCCCCTACTACGTGCCGCACATCCAGCGGCCGGCGCTCTTCCCGCCCTCGGATGGCTACCTGCCGCCCGAGGACCCGCTGCTGGGCGTCGCGCGCCAGGTGCAGGCCACGGCGCAGCTGAAGGCCGCGCATCCGGGGCTGCGCTTCACCGGCTCCGGCTATTCCTATCTGCAGGAGTGGCTGCCCCACGTGGCCCAGGCGGCGGTGGAGCGCGAGATGGTCGATTTCGTGGGTCTGGGGCGCATGGCGCTGGCCTGCCCGGGACTGCCGGCGGATACGCTCGCCGGGCGGCCGCTGCAGCGCAAGCTGCTCTGCCGCACCTTCAGCGACTGCACCACCGCGCCGCGCAACAATCTGGTCTCGGGCTGCTACCCGCTGGATGATTTTTATCGGGACAGGCCGGAGGCCAAAACTCTCGCGGCCGTCAAGCAGGCGGACTGAGCGCTACGCCTCGTCCTCCAGCGCCCATTCGACGATCACGCGTACGGTGGTCCGCTGCTGCCCGCCCTCGACGCTGATGACCGGCGGCGCTCCGGCGCCCACCTGGGGCGCGGGCGGGCCCCTGAACTCCCCGTCGTCCACGTCTTCGTCGAAGTCCCGTCGCCCGCGCCGCGGCCGCCTCCAGGGCCGGTCCCAGGGGGTGAAGGGCTCCTCCTCCAGCGCGACGATGGCGCCGAGTTTCACGCCGATCTGCGCGGCCAGCTGTTCGGCGTGGGCGCGGGCGTCGGCCATGGCGAGGTCGCGCGCCCGGGCCTTCAGCGCGCCGATATCGGCGGCGTGCCAGGAGAGGCGGTCGATGGAAGTGACGCCGGCCGCCGTGCTGCCGGCCAGCACCTGCCCGACGACAGAGACGTCGCGCAGCATCACGGTCAGGCGATGCGTCACTTCATAGACGGTGATGTCCCGGCGCACGTTGCCGAGGCGGTCCTCGGGGTGGCTGGTCTCAAAGTTGAGGTCGCTGGTCTGGATGTCCTCGCGCGCGATGCCCAGGGCCTCAAGGCGCCCGATGAGCGCGCTGACAATCTCGTCCGCGCCGCCGAGGGCGTCCTCAAGGCTGGCGTTGACGGTCTCGACGCGCAGTCCCACGATCGCCAGGTCCGGCGCGCTGTAGAGCCGGCCGAAGCCGCGCACCACCAGCGTCCCGTCCTCCTGCGACCAGGAGGCCTCCGCGGCGCGGCGTTCCAGGCGGCGGCGCCAGCGGCGTCTTCCACCCCGTTTATGCTCCATCGTCGCTCTCCCTGCGCATCACAAGGGCCGACGGCCCGTCCAGGGGGTGGGGACGGGCCCGGCCTGTGTCGAGACTACGCGCGAAGGCGGCGGGCGGTTCAATCCCGCCTGGCCGACGCGGCGCTATTGCAGTTCCCAGGTGATCTGCAGCTGCACGCTGACGCTCAACTGACCGGCTTCCACGGTCGCGGCGCCGCCGGCGTCGGCCGCCATCGCGGCGAATTCGAGGCTCTCTGCGCGCGCCCGGAAGCCGCCATCGACCTCGCTGATGGTGAAGACGCGGCCCAGCTGCGCGCCAGTGAGCTCGGCCAGGTGCTCGGCACGCGCCCGCGCGTCAGCGACGGCCAGTTCGCGCGCCGCCGCCGCCAGTTCGCCCGGGTCGCTGATGCCGTAGGACAGCCCGTCGATGGAGTTGGCGCCGGCCTGCACGCTGGCGCCAAGGGCCTCACCGACCAGCGACACGTCGCGCAGGGTCACGCGCAGGGTGTTCTGCGCCCAGTAGATAATCGTGCCGTCCTCGACGTCGCTGTAGGGGTCGTAGGGCCGGTCCTGAAACAGCGAGAGTCCGCTGGTCTGAATGTCGGCGCGCTCGATGCCCAGCGCCAGCAGGGCCTCGATGATGTCGGCGGTGATCCGGTTGCTGCGGTCGAAGGCGGCCAGCACGTCCTCGTCGCTGGTCTGCACGCCGAGGCGCACCAGCGCCATGTCGGGCGCGCCGCTGGCGCTGCCGCTGCCGGTGACGGTCAGGGCGCGCCAGGCCTCCTGCGCCTGCGCAGCCGCGGCCAGGGTCAGCAGCAGGAATAGCGTGAGCAACATGCGTTTCATGGCATTTCCTCCAGGTCCGGTGTCCGGGCAGCCTTAACGACCTTCGCGTCCCGCAGGCCCTCGGCCAGCAGGTCGGCGACGTGGCGCAGCCGTTGCGGCCGCTTGTGGCGGGCGAGCCCGCCGTTGACGTGCGTCAGACAGCTGCAATCGCCGGTGAGGAAGACGTCGGCCGGCGTGGACTCGATGGCCTGCATCTTCTCCTGCAGCATGGCGTTGCTGATGTCGGCCAGCTTGATGGCGAAGAGGCCGCCGAAGCCGCAGCATTGCTGCGCGCCCTGCATCTCCACCAGCGTCACCCCCTCGACCTGGCCCGCCAGCGCGCGCGCCTGCGCCTGCAGCCCCAGACCGCGCAGGCCGTGGCAGGCGTCGTGGAAGGCCACGCGCGTCGGCGCCAGGCTCGCGCCCAGGTCGCTGATGCCGAGGCCGTCGACGAGGAATTCGCTGAACTCCCAGGTGATGCGGGCGGCGCGGCAGGCGCGCTCGTGCCAGACGGGGTCAGCGGCGAAGAGTTGCGGATAGTAGTGCCGCAGCATGGTCGCGCAGCTGCCGGATGGCGTGACGATCACTTCGGCGTCCGCGAAGACCTGCAGGAAGTGCCGCGCGACGCGGCGCGCGTCGTCATGAAAGCCGGAGTTGAAGCCGGGCTGGCCGCAGCAGGTCTGCGCCTGCGGGAAGCGCACTTCGAGGCCCAGGTGCTCCAGCACCTCGACGACGGCGATGCCGGTGGGCGGGTAGAGCGCGTCGATGATGCAGGTGACGAAAAGCGAGACGGGCTTGTTGCGCGGCGAGGGTCGGGCCAGCTCGGCCATGGGCGGCGCCTGTGGGATGGAGACGATGCCGTCAGTATAGCAAGAGCGTAAGCTCGCAGCATCCCTGTGGGATAGCGTGGGCCAGGGCGGGCGACCAGTTGCAGGGGCGACATAGCACGTCGCCCCTGTGCGACATGCCACCAGGCGGGCGACTTGCTGTAGGGGCGACTTGCTGTAGGGGCGACTTATCAAGTCGCCCGCGGGACAGCGTGGGCGCCGGAGTCAGTTGACGAAGAGCGTCGTCAGATAGAGCCAGGTGTCGCCGGCGCTGCCGTCGGCGTTGATCCGCGGCAGCGGCCCCTGCTCCGCCAGTCGCAGCGGATCGTACACGCTCAGCACCAGCGGGTACTCGCCGGCGGGCGCGTCACAGGGAATCCCGAGCGGGCGCAGATCGAGGTACCAGGCGTTCGACCGCCAGTCACTGCTTTTGACCAGCGTCAACCGGTCGTTGCTGGCGCTCTGCGAGTCTCCCGCCAGATTCACCAGCGCCAGTTGCATGCTGTAGTCGGCCGCGGGCGGAGTGCCGGCCTGCCACCAGCTTTCGACCTTGACGCGCTGGCAGGGCCGTACCTGCACGCTGTCCTGCAAATGCCAGCGGCCGAGCGCCACGACGTCGCCGAAATTGTACATGGCAGCGATGTCCTCCGGTGGTCCCTGTTCGACGTGGGTGGTGTCGAAAAGAAAGGCCGCCCGGTTCTCCGGCGTCAGCGTCCGGTAGATGCGCCAGCCCCGCGCCCCGTCGCCAGACTGCAGCGGCGGCAGGGCCAGAATCTCGCGCGCCGCAACCAGATAGTCCGCCTGCTCCGCGTTCTCCGCCAGGATGTTGTCGCCCAGGTAGAAGCCCATGGTGTAGCGACCCCTGTTGATGACCTCGTCCTGCAGGTGGGGCGGGCCATAGACCACCTGCCCGCGGCCGATCCTGTGCAGGATGCGGCTGAATTCCTCCGTGTAGGGCGCGGTGTCACGGAAATGATCGCTGTTGTGCCGCTCAACCTCAAGGCTGTTGCGCAGGAAGAACGCCAGCGCCAGCAGCAGCAATGCGTGGAGCGCAAGCGGGTGTCGCACACGCTCCAGCGCGGCCAGCCAGAACACCAGCGCAAATCCCAGGGCATACATGGTCGTATAGTCATGGTGCCAGGTGTGGTTGATCATCACGATGATCCATAACACACCGGAAAAGGCCGTCAGCAGCAGCGGGACGCGGCGTTCAGCACCTTGGCGCAGGCAGAAAACCATGACGAGCGCCAGCGCCGCCGCCAGGGCCAGTTGCTGTATACGCGGGTCACCGGCTTCACCCGCAGGCGAAAACCAGAGCACAAGCCGTCGTTCCATAACGGACGCCAGTTCCGCAAGATGCGGCAGCGTCCTGGCGTCCTGACCCCCCGGGGCTCTTTCCAGAATGCTGCCGGCAATACCTGTGTCGGCGAAGGGCAGGTCGCGCCGAACCATCTCCTGGGCGACGTTCCAGGACAGCAGGACCAGGGTCCAGACCACGGCCATCAACAGCAGGCGCATTGCCGGATGGCCGAGGGCGGCGCGCACCCTCTGCGTCGGCGTAAGACCGCCCCGTAGCAGAATGCCGCCTGCCTCCAGCACAAACCACAGCCCCAGGACAGTGAATGACACGTAGCCCCTGCCCAGCGCCAGCACCAGCAGCGTGACCGGCGTCAGCCGGCGCCAGCGCGGGCGCCGCGCCCGCTTCTCCTCCGCGATGGCGTCAAGCAGCAGCAGCATGCCCAGTAGCGAGGCATGCTCGTAATCGAACATCCCCCGGTAATACAGCAGCATGGCGCCGCTGAAGGCCAGGGTGACCATCACCAGCGCCGGTACCGGCCGCGCCCCCAGACGTCGCAACAGACGCCAGGCCAGCAACATCGTCAGGATGAAAACGGCGTGCATCACCTGGCGCACGATCCAGACTTTCAGCGTCAGGTTGTCCGTCAGGTTGACCAGCGTGCCGGTCAGGGCATCGAAGACAATCGGAGAGCGGGTGAAATAATCGTGATCGACGGCGCCATCGGCGTCCATGAGGCTGCGCGAGTGCCCGACAAAACCGTTCTCGGGCGTGGCGCGATCGACAATGGCCAGGGTAAGGGATGTCAACCAACTGTGATGAAGCCGGTTGCCAAAACCCGTGCCGGCGAACTGCGTCGCGAAGACGATGACCGCCAGCAGGCCAAAATACGCCGCAACCAGCGTTCGTTGCGAGCGGACATTCCCTTCGCTCTGCACTGTCATTGGCCTGCCGGCCCCCTTGCCACTGGCCAGCCTGTCAGTTCACGCTCACTGTGGTCAGGTAGAGCCAGGTGTCGCCGACGCTGCCATCGGCGTTCATCAGCGGCAGCTTGTCATTCAACGCGTCCGTCGCCGGATCGTAGACGCTGAGGATCAGGGACCAGTCTCCCGTCGCCGCCTCGCAGGGGATATGCAGCGTCCTTCCGTCCGGATACCAGCGCCCCGGGAGCCAGTCCTGCGTGTCGCCGCCAACCGGAGCGCTGTCCGCGGACGCCAGGATGCCGCCGTCCTCACCCACCAGTGACAGTTGCAGGCGGTAACTGGCCGACGGCGGGGCCTGCGCCTGCCACCAGCTCTCGACGCGAATCCCCTGGCAGGGCCGCGCCTCCACACTGTCCCACAGCTCCCGGTGGCCCAGGGCCAACGCATTGCCAAAATTGAAACGCGGCGCGACGTCGCCCGGCGCGTAGCGTTCACCACTGCGCAGGTCAAAGAGGAAGCCCACCTCGTTCTCCGGCGTCAGGGTGTAGAGCAGCCGCAGGCCATCGCGCCCCTCGGCGCCGGGCAGGGCCAGCCAGTCGCGGTTCGCCACCATGTAGTCCGCATCGTCGATGTTGGTAGCCAGAAAGTTGTCGCCGAGGTAGAAGCTCAACAGATATTTGGGAATGTTGATAGCCCTGTCCTGCAAGGCCGGATCACTGAACACCACCGAGCCACTGTAGCCAATCTCTTGCAGAATGCGGTTGTAGTCATCGGTGTAGATGGCGGCCGCCTCGTTCCAGGCGCGGTTCCCCGCTTCCACCTCCAGCGCCTGGCGCAGGAACAGCGCCAGGGCCAGCAGCAGCAGCAGGTACGTCAAACGCTTCGACCGCACCCGGTCCACAAGCGCCAGCCAGAAAACAAGCGCAAACCCGAGCGCATGCATGGTCGTATAGCCGTGGAACCAGGCGAGGTTGATCATCAGGTGCAGCCAGGCCAGGCCGGAGAAAGCCGTCAGCAACAGCACCAGCCGGCGGGATGCATTCTGGCGCTCACTGAAATGCAGAATCAACAGCAGCGGCGGCAGCAGGGCCCACTGGTGAGCGGTCTGACCGCTCTCGAAATCCAGCGGCAAATACCAGCGCAACAGCCGCCGTTCCATCTCCGAAGCGAATTCGTCGTAATCCGCTTCCCAGTTCTCCAGGACCTCACCGCCCGGCAGCCGCTTCAGCATGCTTTGAACGATGCTGGTCTCCTCCGCAGGTACCTGTCGCCGCGCCATCTCCTGTGTGGCGTTGTAGCCCAGCACCAGCGCGAACCAGGCGACGGCCAGCAGCAGCATACGCGTCGCGTCCTGCCGCAGGATGTCACGCAGGCGCAGCGCCAGGGGACGCTCCCCTTGCCACAACAGACCCGCCGCTTCCATGGCCGCCCACATCCCCAGTACGCCCAGAGACAGAAAGCCCCGACCCAAACTCACGGCCAGCAGCGTGGCGACCGTGAGCCAGCGCCAGCGTTCCCGCCCTTCCAGCTTCACGCGCGCGATGACGTAGAGCAGGAGCATCATCCCCAGCAGGGCCGGCTGATCGAAATGAATCATCTCGCGGTAAAAGAGCAGCATGTGACCGCTGAACGCCAGGATCACCCCGACCAGCGCCGCGCCCGGCGCCAGCCCCATGCGCCGCAGCAACAACCAGGCAAACAGCATCGTCAGGATGAAAATGACGTGCATCACCTGCCGCGCGATCCAGACTTTTGTCGCCAGATCCTCCGTCAGGTTGGTGAGCGCGCCCAGCATGGCGCTGAAGAAAGGCGGATAGCGGTCGAAATACAGGTAGTCCGGCGCGCCGTCGGCATCCAGGAAGCTGCGCGCATGGCCAACAAAGCCGTTTTCCGGCGTCGCGCGGCTGGCGATCGCCAGGTTTTGTGAGGACACCCAGGCGTAGTGCTGTCCCTTGACGCCGAAGCCCGTGCCGGCGAATTGCGTGGCGAAGACAATGACGGCCAGCAGGCAGAAACATGCCGGGACCCACAGGCCCTGGATTCTGTGACCGGGACTGGCGTTGTCGTTCTGCAAGTTGCCCGCCTCCGCCTTCCCGAGAGCTCTAGTTGACAAACACTGTGGTCAGATAAAGCCAGGTGTCGCCATCGCTGCCGTCGGCGTCAAGCAAGGCCAGTTTGTCACTCTCCTCGCTTGACTCCGGGTCGTATACGCTGAAGATCAGGGGGAAAGCGCCCGGTTTGGCATCGCAGGGAATCTCCAGATCCCGGACATCCGGGTACCAGGCTCCCGCTTCCCAGACCTTTGTATCGCCACTGACCGGGGCGCTGTCCGCGGAGTTTAGTATGCCGCCGTCCTCATTCGTCAGCGACAATTGCAGATAGTAATTGACCGACAGCGGGACCGGCGCCTGCCACCAGCTTTCCACACGCATTCGCTGGCAGGGCTGCACCTGTACGCTGTCCAGAAGCTCCCAATGCCCCAGGGCCAGTTCACCGCCAAAATTGTAACGCGGCGCGATGCCTTGCGGCAGAGGACGTTCGTCGCGTATCAAGTCAAAAAGAAAGCCGACCCGATTCTCCGGCGTCTGTGTGTACAGCAATCGCATGCCTGCGCGGCCTTCCGCCGGCAGGGCCAGATGGTCGCGGTTCGCAACCATGTAGTCGGCATCATCGATGTTGGTCGCCAGATAGTTGTCCCCAAGGTAAAAACTCAGCAGATATTTCGGCCTTGTTACCTGTTGATCCTGCCGCTTCGGGTCGCTGTAGAGTACCGATCCGCGATAGCCAATCTTCTGGAGAATACGATTGTAGTCATCGGTGTAGACCGCCGCCGGCTCGTGCCAGGAACGGTTTTTCGCCTCCACATCGAGAGCTGAATAAAGGAACAGCGCCGGGGCCAGCGCCAGCAGGAAATTTTTCAGGATTCCTTTACGGACCCGACCAAGCAGGGCCAGCCAGAACACCAGTGCGAAGCCCAGAGCGTAACTTGTCGTGAAACCATGAAACCAGGCAAGATTGATCATCACAAAGAGCGTGATCAGTCCCGAAAACGCGGTCAGAAACAACACTATGCGACGGGCCGCCGGCTCGCTGCGAAGGTGAAAATAAACAACAAGCAACAGCAGCGGCAGCGAAACACGGCGAAACAGGAAGCTGTCGACCTGTTCATCCAGCGGGAAAAACCAGCGCAACAGGCGCGACTCAACACGGGAAAAGAACGCATCGTAGTCCGGCTGCCAGTCGCTGAGTACTTCACCCCCCGGCAGTCGCCTTTGCAAACTCTCGATGATGCTCGTCTCCGCTGGGGGCACCTCGCGTCGCGCCATCTCATGCGCAACGTTGTATCCCGTCGCCATCGCGCTCCATACCACCCCCAGCAACAGCATGCGTGTCGCGTCGTGCCGCAGGATGTCGCGCAGACATTGCTCCAGGGTACGTTCGCGCTGCCATAAGAGCGCAAGGGCCTCCATGATTGCCCACAGCGCCAGGACACCCATCGAAAGCAGGTTGCTGCCGACATTCACCGCTACCAGCGTCGCCACAGTCAGCCAGCGCCAACGTTCCCGCTCCTCCAGCTTCACCCGCGCAATGACGTAGAGCAGGATCATCATCCCCAGCAGGGCCGCATGATCGAAATGAATCAGCTCGCGGTAAAAGAGCAGAATGTGACCGCTGAAAGACAGGGTCACCACGACCAGCGCCAGACCCGGAGCCAGCCCCAGACGGCGTAGCAACAGCCAGGCAAACAGCATCGTCAGAATGAAAATGACGTGCATCAACTGCCGCGCGATCCAGACCTTTGTCGCCAGATCCTCCGTCAGACTGGTGAGCGCGCCCAGTGTGACGCTGAAGAAGGGCGGATAGCGGTCGAAATACAGGTAGTCCGGCGCGCCGTCGGCATCCAGGAAGCTGCGCGCGTGGCCAACGAAGCCGTTTTCCGGCGTCGCGCGGCTGGCAATCGCCAGATTGTGTGAGGACACCCAGGCGTAGTGCTGTGAGGACGCCCCGGCGTAGTGCTTTCCCTTTACCAGGCCGAAGCCCGTGCCGGCAAATTGCGTGGCGAAGACGATGACGGCCAGCAGGCAGAAATACGCCGGGACCCACAGGCGCCTGAGGGCGCCCTGCACGGTCAAGGGTGGACCCCCTGTCCCATGCTACAGTTCGAGAATGCCAGGGCGCGCGACAGTCTGCCCGGCCTGTTCGACCCTGATCATCGGCCAGGCGGCCCCGGCGGCCGTAATGATCTCAAAGCCTTCATCGCCCACCAGAATCGTGTCCTCGGACTTGCAGCCCACAATCGAGGGGTTCCAGGCGTAAAGGCTGCCGGCCTGCACCCTGGAGTCGTCGCCGGGGGTGACGACTATCTCGCGCGCGTTGTAGCCGGCGGGCCCGCCCTGGTGATGATGGCGCCACTGCCCGGCCTCGCCCTGGGCGGCATAGGCAGCCTGAATGTCGCGAAAGACGTCCGCGTGACTGCGCCCCGGCCGTGTGGCCAGCATGGCGCTGGCGTCAATCTGCGCGACTTTCTGCGCCTTGTCCCTCAGCTCCGCGGGCACGGGGCCGGCATGCGCCAGACGCGTGGCGGAGAGCACCAGGCCCCACTTGCGGTTGCAGACCACGATCATGACGAGGCCTTCCATTCGTTTCTGCGTGGCCAGCGGGTGACGAAACTGCGCGATGCGTTCGTCCGTGGCCACGAGGTTGACCACGGCCAGGCCGCCGCGCCGACGGCAGGCGGCGTCCAGGCGGGCGGCGATCTCCAGTTCGCTGTCGCCAGGTCGGGCGGCGCGGATGGCTTCTTCCAGCGCGGCGGCGGTCTCCTCGCCGAGGCGACGGCAGCGCTCCTGCTCCCCGGCGTCCAGCACCAGACGCATTTGCAGCAGCGCGTCGGCTACCTCCGGCTGCGTGTCCACCAGGGTCCCCGGCGGCCCGGCAGGAACTTCACCATGCCAGGGGTACTCGCGATAGCCGAATCCCAGCGCTTCCAGTTGCTCCTCGGCGCGCAGGCGTGTCAACTCGATATTGCTCGTCACGATGTCGCGACTGTCGGGCGTGACCAGCGCGCTCCAGATGCCGGCGTCGCTGTCCACCGGGATGCTGGCGTCGGCGCCGGCGCTGAACCAGGCGAGGTTGCGCGTCTGCGTCAGCAACAGGGCGGGCGCATGAAGACTGGCCAGCAACTCACGCACCCGGGCGTGCTTGCGATCGACTTCGTCCCTGCGTCCCATCGCTGGCATCTCCGGCTTGCAGGCTTCACGGCGTGAGATTGTAAGCGCCCGGACGCTCCGGCGCCACGCCGGGCCCGGGTATGCTATGCTGGTCTGGCGAACAACGGGGCGACGACCCATGGCAGCCCGGCGCGGACTCCTGCAATCGGAATCGGTACAGAACTTTCTCAAGTCGCTGCTGACCCTGCAACAGGGCAGCGAGCTGGTATCGACCAGCGCCATGGCGGAAATCCTGCAGATTTCAGCGCCTTCCGTGAGCGACATGACGCAGCGTCTGGAAGAGGCCGGCCTCATCACCTGGCGCAAGTGGCGCGGCATCCGCCTGACTCCCGCCGGCGAAAACGAGGCGCTCATGATCCTGCGGCGCCACCGCCTGATCGAACTCTTTCTCGTGGAAGAGCTGGGCTACGAACTGCCCGAAGTGCACGCCGAGGCCGAACGCCTTGAGCACGCCGTCTCGGAGCGCTTCATCGAGGCCATCGCCAGCCGTTTGCACGAGCCCGGGCTCGACCCCCACGGCGACCCCATCCCGGCGCCTGACGGCACCATCCTGCGCCGTCGCCTGCAGCCCCTCAGCCAGTGGCCGCCGGACCGGCCGGCCGTCGTCTCGCGCATCCTCACCCGCAGTGAGGACATGCTGCGGGTCATCGTCAGCCAGGGGATGACGCTCAACGCGCGTGTCGAAATCATGGGTGACGCCGCCGCTGACGGTCCGCTGACGCTGCGCGTCAACGGTCGCTTGCAGCGCATCGCGCGCGCGGCGGCAGACTGTATCCTGGTCGAGGCCTGGAGTTCCTGACCTTGCGCATCCTCTTCGTCGCTTCCCTCACACACGTGGAACAAATGAAGCAGGCCATCGCCAACACAGCGCCAGGCGAAACGCCGCCGCTCTTTCCCGGCAGCATGATGGAAAGCTTTTACGAGCGGGCAATGCGTCGCCGCGGTCACGAGGTCGCCGTCTTTTGGCGCGAACGATTCGCCCGCAATTACCGCTTTCGTGCCGGTTTTACGCCCCGCAAGGCGGCGCAGGCACTTGGGCAGCGTCTGCCAATGCGACTCAACCTGCGGGCGCGTCAGCGCAACCGACGGTTGTTGCATGCGGTCGAGGATTTTAAACCCGACCTCCTGTGGCTGGTCGCCGGCAACCGGACCATCCTGCCCTCAACCCTGGCGAGTATCCAACAGAGTCACAACTGCCGGCTGCTGCTGTCGAGCGGCGAGTCTCCCCTAGTCTTCAGCTATCCGCTGGACCAACAGGCGGCCGGCCTGTGGGACCTGGTGTTGGTGAACGATGTCTACCACAGCTTTCAATGGCGGGAGCTTGGCGCCCGGCGCGTGGTCAGCCTGCCCCTGACCGCCATGGACCCCGACTTCCATCGCCCGCGCCCGCCCGATGCCGACCGGCGCGCCGACCTGGCCTGCGACCTGGCCTTCGTCGGCACCCTCTTGCCGCCGCACATTTACGGCGAGCGCGTGCGCGCGCTGGCTGCCCTGCGCGATTTCGATCTCGGGATCTGGAGTATTCACGACCTGCCGCCGGCACTGCGCCCCTTCCTGCGCGGCGAGGCGCTGGGCGAGCCGATGCTGGAGATCCTCTCGGCCGCGAAGTTGACCGTCAATCCGCACGGGCAGACCATGCAGTTCGGCGGCAACATGCGCCTCTTCGAGGCCGCCGCCGTGGGAACCCTGCAGATCACCGACGACCGGCCCGGCATTCACGAGTGGTTCACGCCGGGCGAAAACATCCTCACCTTTCGCGACGAGGCGGACCTGCGCGACAAGGTCGCCTGGTTCCTGGCGCATGACGACGAACGCGAGGAAATGGCCCGCCGCGCCCGCCAGCACGTGCTGGCCCATCATCGCTACGACCAGCGCGTCGAGCGGATTGAGGCCCTGCTGGCCTCCCATTAGGCACGCCGGACTCGCGCCTGGCGCGTCCGGCCGCTACAATGCCCGCGTTCACCTCAACGACCGCCTGGAGTTCCCATGTCCAGAACCATCATTTCGGCACCGGACGCGCCCGCCGCGCTGGGCCCCTATTCGCACGCCGTCAGCGCCAACGGCTTCGTCTTCACCGCCGGACAGGTCGGCATCGTGCCTGGCAGCGGCGCGCTGGCCGAAGGCGGCGTTGAGGCGCAGACGCGCCAGGTGCTGGAGAACATCAGCGCCGTGCTGCGCGCCGCCGGCTCGGGCCCCGAACGCGTCGTCAAGACCACCATCTTCCTCGCCAGCATGGACGACTTCGCCACGGTCAACAGCATCTACGCGCAGTATTTCCCGCAGGACCCGCCGTCCCGCTCCACCGTCGCCGTGGCCGGCCTGCCGCTGGGCGCCCTCGTCGAGATCGAGACCGTAGCCCTGGCGTGAGATGAGCGGGAGCGGGGGCATGCAGTTGCACTCCGTCAACGTCGGTACACCGGTCACCGTGCCGGCGCGCGGCGGCCTGCTGCGCACCGGCATCTACAAGCGCCCGGTGACGGGGCGCCTGCGGCTGGGCCTTACCAATCTTGAAGGCGACGGCCAGGCGGACCTGCAGCACCATGGCGGGCCGCACCAGGCCGTCTACGCCTACTCCCGCGACCATTACGCCTGGTGGGCGCAGCAACTGGAGCGCGACGACCTGACCCCCGGCCACTTCGGCGAAAACCTCACCATCGACGGCCTTGATGAAGACGAGGTTTGCATCGGCGACGTCTGGCGCGTGGGGGAGACCCTGCTGCAGGTCAGTCAGCCGCGCGTCCCCTGCCACAAGCTGGCGCATCGCATGGGCCTGCCCGACTTCGCCAGGACCTTCACGCAGTCCGAACGCTGCGGCTGTTACCTGCGTGTGTTGCAGACGGGTAAGCTGGGCGCCGGTGACCGCGTCTCACTGACAGAGCGGGAGGAGCAGCCCATGAGCGTGCGCGCCATCTTTCGCCTGCGCCTGCTGCAACCCGATGACCACGCTGCCACGGAACGCGCCAGCCGGCTCCCGGCGCTCTCCCCCGAATGGCGCGAGTACTTCGCCGGACGCCGCCTCGCCATTGAGGCCAGGGCCTGAAGGAGGCCATCATGGACCGTAGACGTCTTGTCATTTCCGCCCTTGTGCTGGTCGCCGTCGTCCTGGT
>DAOUIB010000479.1:0-13229 GCA_034428275.1 Anaerolineae bacterium | reverse complement strand
CGTTCCCCTGCACGCCGACATCGCTGTCAGCCAGTTGCCGCCTGGCGAGTATGCGCTGCGTCTCGCTCTCTACAACTGGGAAACCGGTGAACGCAGCGTCGGCCGCGACCTGAAGTTGGGCCACGTCAGCGACATTCACACCCTGCAACACATTGTGCTGGATTGAAGTTTGAGGGCGGCCGGCCGCAATCCTGATCTCAGGTAGCGACCGGCTTGCTGTCATCGTTGCCCCAGTCCTTCCAGGACCCGTCGTAGACCGCCACGTCGCCATAGCCGGCCACCCGCAGCGCCAGCATGCCGTAGCTGGCCGAAACGCCGGCATTGCAGTAGGTCACGACCTCGGCCTCGTCGTCCAGTCCGTGCTGCGCAAAAAGCGCGCGCAATTCCTCCGCCGGGCGCAGGCCACCATCTTCCGCGACCAGCGCCGGGCGCGGAATGTTCAGCGCGCCGGGTATATGCCCGAAACGACGGGCGCGGCTGGACTGGCCGGCGAACTCGGAAGGGGACCGTACGTCGACCAGCAGGCGTTCCGCACTTTCCAGCCCGGCCAGCACCTGGCTGCCGCTCCGCCGCAGGCCTACATTGGGCCGCGCCACAAAGTTGCCGCTGGCAAGGGCCGGGACCTCGGCCGTGACCGGTCGACCTTCCGCGACCCAGCGTTGCCAACCGCCATCCAGCACGGCGACCTGCCGATGGCCATAGTAGAGCAGCGTCCACCACAGCCGGGCTGCGAACATGCCGTCGGCGTCATCGTAGGCCACCACCTGCGTGTTTTCCGAAATGCCGATGCGCCGGGCGAAGGCCTGGTAGCGCGCCGGTGGCGCCACCGGCGCGTGGCGCGGGTCACCGGGGTCGGTGATCTCGTGTACCCAGTCCACGAAGACGGCACCGGGAATATGCGCTTCCAGCCAGTCCTCGCGGTGGTTGAAGTAATGCGGCGGCGTTTCGCTGGCCGGAATCACATGACCGCGAATGTCGACGACCCGCAAATGCGGGTCGTCCAGGTGCTTGTGCAACCAGTCTGTCGTGACCAGCAGGTTGTCCTGCATGGAATGGTCCGCCTGATTGCCGGGCCCGGGCGGCCGTTCAGCCGAGCGCGTCGTAACCCGGGCCGTCGATGAAGAAATCGTAGTTGGGCTGGATGTCGACCGTCAGGTCGAGGACCTCGCCCTCTTCCGGTGTGCGGAGTTCCTTGCTGTCATGGGGCATCACTTCCTGGCTGCCATCCGCCACGTAGTCATCCGGCACTTCTTCCTCGACGAATATGGCTTCGTAGGGACACTCGGGGATGCAGGCGCCGCAGTCGATGCAGGTATCGGGGTCGATATAGTACCAGGGCCATTCGCTCTCAGGCTGCCCCGGGATGATGCATTCCACCGGACACACTTCCACACAGGCGCTGTCGCGCAGGCACAACTGGGTGATGATGTGCGTCATGTCACGGGCCTCCTCGCCACGTTTGGGCCGCCTTTCCTTTATGAACCTAGCCTAACAGGCACAATATCGCCTGTCCAGTATTTCACAGACCATGCCACAAAATTCTTAATCAAAGCAGCAGGGCCGCCAGAATCATAAGGACAAACAGCCCGAGAGCCAGGATACCCATGCTGCGCAAATCGGCTATCACGTAACCATATTGCGCCCGCAATTCCTCTTCGCTGACCTGCCGCACGGGGTTGGCCAGACCTTCGGCGATCTCCTCCTGCGTCAATTCTTCACCGGCGCGCAAACTGCGCACACGGCGCGGCGGCCTCCCTGCGCCTCCCTCGCCTGCAGAACGGCGCCTGGCCCTGGCGTCAGCGCCGACGGCGGGCGCATCCTCAAGGCCGGCCTCGCGTCGGGCTCGCGCCAGGGTGTCCTGAGGTAAATTGGGCCGGCGAGTTCGTCTTCTGGACATGGCTTTCAATTCGGCCTGGATGAGGCAGGCGACTGACGCCGTCAGGGGCCCGTGGGCCCGGCCTGTTCAAATCCCAGTATACTGACGCGCAACCGTTTCCGAAAGGGAGTCGCCCTTGCCTGGCCGCGTGCCACCCACCATCTGGCTTCGGGCCCTGTTCCCGCTATTGCTGGCGGCTGCGCTCACCATCCCTTTTCTGGACGCAGACTCCTTCCACGGCGACGAGCCTGCAACGCTGCTCGCGGCCGGCATCCTGCAGCCGGACACGCACACCCTGGCGGCGACCTGGCACTTCATCGCTGAAAGCGACCCGCACCAGGCCCATGGCTGGGCGCTGCTGCTTTTCGTCTGGGGACGCCTCGTCGGCTGGAGTCTGGTCGCCATTCGCGCCCTGCCCCTCTTCGCCGGCCTGCTGGCGCTGGCCTGGGCGTACCGCTGTGGACGTGATTTCTTCTCCCCTGCGGCGGGCCTGCCGGCCAGTCTGTTGCTGGCGGCGTCGCTGTTCTTTCTCGCTTATCTGACGCACGCGCGCGCCTTTTCCCTGGTGGCCCTCTGCGTGTCGCTCACCTTGTGGTGCTACTGGCGCCTGACCTTCCACCCGCGGCCGACGCGACACCTTGCGCGGACCGGACTGCTGGCGGGCAGCGTCGGCCTGCTCTACGCCCACTATTTCAGCGCACTGTTTCTGCCGGTGCTCGTCCTCTTCCATTTGTTCCGGCGGCCCCGGGACCGACGCTGGCAGCAGACTGCGGCGCTCTTTGCCCTGGCCGCCCTGCTGGCGACCCCGCAATTGCCAGGCTTCTTCAACGGGCTGCAACGGACGACCGGCGACCATGCCCTCGGCGGCCGCGCCCTCGCCGCGCCCGATATGCTCGCCCGTCTGGCGTATCGACTGACCAATGGCATCATTCCCCCCGCAGAGTGGCTCGGCGCCATCCTGATTGTGCTGCTTCCACTGCTGTTCCTTTACCCCGGTTTTCGACGGCGCGGGGCCGACGCCGGGCGCGACCCTTCGTGGATGCTGCTCTTCACCTCCGCCGGATTCCTGGCGCTCGCCGTAGCCGTCAACGAAGTCATCGGCACACTGCTGGATGACCGCCTGCGTTACCTGATGCCACTGTTGCCGACTTGCGCGTTGCTGGCCGCTGCAGGGCTGCAGCGCCTGGCCGACCGTCGGCGGGCACTTGTGTCACTGCTGTTGGCGCTCTGGGTTGCCCTCGGCGCTTTCCTGAGCCTGGCGACCGACTTTCGCTACGAGCTGGGTTTTTTCTTTCCCACCGATATCCACAGGGTTTTCGACCATCTCGCCCTCCAGGCAAGGTCGGGGGATTTGCTGGTCCTCGACGACCACGTCGCCGGGGGCTATTCGATACAGCTGCATACCGGCCTGCTGGGCATCCCCTCAAGGGTGATTCACCGGCGCTGGGAAGACCCGATTCTGCGAGTGAGGACCTCACATGAAGAGTATCGGGACCTGTGGCTATTCTATCGCAGTGAAGACCGCGGTCGCTTCAGTGATTTGCCGGAACAACTGGGGCGAGCGCTCTGTGAACGTTCGCTCGACCGCTGGGGTTTCAGCCTGGACCGCCTCGCGCCAGACGCGCAGGCCTGCGGCCATGCCGCCCCGCGTCTGGAGTACGATGCGGGACTGCTGCTGTCCGCGCCCGAAATCACCTTGCGGGATGGCCTTCTGCAGATAAAGACCGGCATCCACAGTCCGGATCGGGAACTCCCTGCCCGCTACTCCCTGGCCATGCACGTCATGGATCCGGACAGCGGCGAGCGTATGGCCCAGGGTGACAGCGGATTGGGGAAGGGAGTTTACATTCCCGTGTTCCGGGAAATCGACGTCAGCGCCCTGCCGCCCGGCAATTACGAGCTTCACGTCGCGCTATACGTCTGGCAGACCGGCGAACGACTGATAGCCCGCGACCTGCAGACCGGCGCCGTCAGCGACATTCACGTCCTGCAGCATTTTCAAATTGGCTGATATTGTGACAATTGCAATAATCGACTTCCCGGCCACACTGACGGACCGATGCAGAAACTGACCACACCAGGACGCAGAAACAAGGGCCGGAGGACGACACCTGACTGGCTGTGGGCGCTGGCGCCGATGCTGCTGGCCGCGGCGCTGGTCGTGCCCGTCCTCGGCAGGGACATCTTTGACGTCGACGAGGCGGCAACCATGATCGGCGCCTGTGCCCGTCACCTCGGTCCCTGCACTCCTGCGGAGGCTGTCAGGGCGACCGCGCGCTGGCCGGGGCAAGGCTATGGCCACGTCATTGCCTTCTCCTTGTGGGGCCAGGTGGTTGGCTGGAGCGAGTTTGCCATACGGGCCCTGCCATGGCTCATCGGCCCCCTGACCCTCGCCTGGGTCTACCGCCTTGGCCGCGACCTGTTCACGCCAGCCATCGCCCTTGCCGCCGCCCTGCTCCTCGCAACCTCCGTTCTCTTCCTGACCTACATGCACGTCGCCCGCATCTACGGACCTGTAATGTTGTTCTCGGCCCTCACACTCTGGGGCTACTGGCGCGCGGCCATCGCAGCCAGGCCGCCAAAACGCGTTGCGCAGATTGCCCTGTTGTCGGGCACCACCGGTTTGCTCTATTCGCATTACCTGGGCGCCCTGTTGGTGCCGGCCCTGTGGTTGTTTCATCTCTTTTTTGTGCCGCGGAATGGTCGCTGGTGGCGTGCTACGATTGCGCTTGCCCTGGCAATTTTGCTGGCTCTGCCACAGGCACCGGATTTGCTCAACGGCATCGCATTCAACCAGGGTAAGGAGCGGCTACAAGACAGTGCCCTGCAGGCGCCCCAAATCCTTTCCCTGTTCCTGCGCTACCTGAGCAACGACTTTCTCAATCCTGGCCGACTCGCCAGCATCCTGTTGTTGCCGACTCTGTCCCTGCTTGTGTTGTTCGCTGCCTGGTCCACTCGCCTGCGCCGCCGGCAGCCGGATGCGTTCTGGTACCTCACCGGCACGTGTACCCTCATGCTCTTGCTCATCGTAGTTGTCAATGAATGGATATTGGTGCTTGGACCAAGGCGGGTTCGTTATCTGGCCGGCCTTTGGCCTCCCGCCCTGCTGATCTTCAGTGGGATCAATCATCGCCTGTTGCGGGACACCCGGCGTTTCCTGGTGCTCGTCCCGGTGGCCCTGATCGCCTTGTCCGGTACGCTGAACTTTCTTCAGGAAGGAGAGTTAATAGGCGACTCCTGGGGCAACAAGAAACACCCGGTTTCACTCCCGGTGGCGCACAGGATCGTCGCAGAAGCCTGTTCGGACAACCTGTTGGTGGTCGATCCATTCGCGTTCAGATATGAAAACCGCAGCTATGAGTTGTACACCGGCGCCTGGGGCCTTCGCCGCGCGCCACTACTTCCGGATACAGTGATCACTGAAACCATTGAAAGGGCCCTGGAACGCGGAGGCGTCTGGCTGCTTTTCCGCACGGCCCTTGAGGAAGCGCTCCATGTCCCTGAAATAGTCGAACAACTCAGACAGGAAGGTTGGTCCCTGAGCCTCGATTTGCAAGACGGAGAGGTCACATTGCGGCAACTGCGCTCTCCACTGCGTTTAATCGAGAGTGATCAAATCGCCCTTGAGTTCGACAGGCAAATCAGATTGACGGATTCGCGGTTTGCCCTGCAGGACGGGCGCATGTTGATCCGGGTTGATTTGCGAAGCGTCAACCATTTCCTGCTCAGCCACTATTCCCTCGCCCTGCACGTCATCGACCCGCGAACGGTCCAGCTGGTCGCCCAGGGCGACGTCGGAGTCGGGCCAGGAACCTGCGTTCCCGTCCGTAGCGAAATCGACGTCGGCGCCCTGCCGCCCGGCAACTACGAACTGAACGTCGCGCTCTACGACTGGCGGAACGGCGAACGACTGATGGCCCGTGACATGCAGACCGGCGCTGTCAGCGACATGCACGTCCTTCAGCGTTTCCGCATTGGCTGATCTTGCGACAGGTGCAATAATCGATTTCCTTGCCGCAATGATGGATCCTTTCAGGAATTGATCTTGCCAGGACGCAGAACAAGGGGCCGCAACACGACACCAGTCTGGCTGTGGGCGCTGGCGCCAATGCTGCTGGCCGCGGCGCTGGTCGCGCCAATCCTCGGCAGGGACATCTTTGGCGGCGACGAGTCAAGCACCTTGCGCATCGCTTGCGCCCGCCATCTCGGCCCCTGTTCCCCTGCGGAATCTGTCCAGGCTCTTGTGAACTTTTCTCCGGATCAAGCCTGGGGCATTGCCCTGGTGTTTTCCCCATGGGGACAACTGGTCGGCTGGAGCGAATTCGCCATCCGTGCCCTGCCATGGCTCGTCGGACCCCTGACCATCGCCTGGGTCTACCGCCTCGGGCGCGACCTGTTCACACCCGCCGTCGCCCTGACCGCCGCCCTGCTCCTGTCAACTTCCACCCTCTTTCTCATTTACATGTATATCGCCCGTCTCTTCGGGCCCGCAATGCTCTTCACAGCTATCGCGCTCTGGGGCTACTGGCGCGTCGCCCTTGCCGGCAATCGCCCAGGGCCCGGCGGGCGGGCTGCCCTGCTGTCGGGCGCCACCGCCGTTCTTTATTCCCACTACTTCAGCGCCCTGCTGGTCCCAGGGCTGGGTTTGCTCCACCTGCTTTTCGTGCGCAAGGATCGCCGCTGGTGGCAGGCCACGGCCCTGCTCGCCCTTGCCGCCCTGCTGGCCCTGCCCCAGGCCCCTGGCATTCTTGCCGGCGTCGAATTCAACGAGGTCAAGGATGAACTTCACCGCCTGGCCCTGCCGTCCCGGGATGTCCTTGCCCTCTTCTTCCGTTACCTGAGCAACGACCTGCTCCATCTCCCCGATCCTCTGGCCGGCTTCCTGCTGCTGGCCATGATCGCGCTCTTGCTGTGGGCCCTCTGGTCAAGGAGACGACGCCCCTGTCCACCCGGCGCCGGCCGGTACCTGGTTCTGGCCACGGTTCTGACGGGTCTGCTCAGCATGGCCCTCAATGAATGGCTAAAGGTGCTGGAACCCAGACGGGTTCGCTACCTGGCGGGTCTGTGGCCACCCGCCACGCTGCTTCTGGGAGTGGTCGTGCATCACCTGTTGCGCCGGTCCCTGCGTACCCTTGCCCTTGCCCCGGTCGCATTAATTGCCATCGCCGGCGTGACCGACTTTCTCTGGCAGGGAGATTTGATTCGCCACAACTGGCGCCGGCGACTGGATCGCGCCACCATCCCCGTCACAAACAGGATCGCCGCGGAAGCCGCGCCGGACAGACTGCTGCTCGTCGATCCCATCACTTTCGGAGCCATAAACCGCAGCTACGAGTTGTACACCAGCGTCTGGGGCGATCATCGCGTGCCACTGTATCCGGATACGCCCGCCTGGGAACTGGCCGACAGGGCCCGCGACTACAAGGATGTCTGGTTGCTTTACCTCAGCGCTTCCGAAGCTTCGCTCCAGATCCCCGGGATTGTCCATGAACTTCAGCAACAGGGTTGGGTTGAACTCCTCGACTGGCAGGATGGACGAGTCACCCTGCAGCATCTGCGGGCCCCGCTCCCGCCATGACCCACATGACCGACCGCAACCTGCTTCGACAGGCGAAGCGGCCGGCAGGCTCACGGTTTCCCCTGTAGCCGGGCCGAATCGGGATCAGCAATCCCGGGCCAGGAAGCTCATGTTACACTCCCCGCCAGACACGCAGGAACCACTCCAATGATTAGGGATTTAAAAATCCCGCGGTCTGCAATCCCGCTTTGGTGGCCGGCGCTGGCCCCCCTCTTGCTGGCCGCCTTCCTCGTAGCCATCCAGCTGGACAACTACGCTTTCAACCGTGACGAACCGGATTCCCTGTACACAGCGGGCATCTACAGTTCAGGGCCAGGCACCCTGGCCGAAGTGTGGTCCTTCATCGAAGAGACCCATCCAACCCAGACCCAGGGCTGGTCCAAACTGCTGTTTGTCTGGGGCCGCCTCGTCGGCTGGAGCGAACCGGCCATCCGCGCGCTCTCCTTCCTTGCCTGCCTGCTGGCGCTTGCCTGCATCTACCGTGCGGGTCGGGACCTCATCTCACCGCAGGTCGGCCTGACGGCCAGTCTGCTGGTCAGCGCCTCGGTCTTTTTTCTGGCCTACGGGACCATCGCGCGCGCATTCGCCCTGGTCCTGTTGTTCGCCACCCTGGTCCTCTGGAGCTACGGTCGTCTGATACTGACGTCGCGGCCGGCCGGCGCCGGCGCCCTGGCAGTCCTGTGGCTGGGGAGCGCGGGCCTGCTCTACAGCCATTACTTCGCTTCGCTGTTCTTGCCGGCTCTGGCCGTATTTCACCTGTTGTTTGTTCGGAGAAACCGCCTCTGGTGGCGGGTCACCCTTGCCCTTGCCCTTGCTCTCCTCGTCGCCCTGCCGCAATTGCCCGGTCTGCTAAACGGCCTTGCAGTTCAGGCAGCCGACGAACGCCTGGCCAGCGGGGCCTTGAGGGCCGCCGAGATCCCCGGTCAGTTGCTGTATGTCCTGAGTAACTTCCTTGTCAGGTTGCCCTGGCCTGTTGGCGCCCTGGTCATCGGCCTGCTTGTCCTCGCCCTGGTCAACGCTTCCCGGCGCCGACTGCGGGCGCCTGCTTCAATCAATGTCTGCTGGATGCTGGTCTTTGTGACGGCAACTGCCTTCCTGATCATGGTGGCAACCAACGAAACCCTGCGCCTCATGAAGAGCAACCGCATGCGTTACATGCTGCCGCTGCTGCCCCCCATCGCCCTCCTGCTCGGAAATGCACTGTCAGGATACCTGCGAGCCTTCCCGCGGACCGTCACGGCCCTGTTGGTCTTCTGGCTGATTCTCGGTCCGGCGCTGGTCCTCAACAAATTTGAGGCATTCCACTTCCACTATCCATCCACCTTCCATCACCTCCAGCGCATACTCCAGCGGCGGGCCACCGCCAGTGACCTGGTCGTCCTCGAACAATCGCTGCATAGTTGGGAGGTGCTTTACCAGCATCCGGACTATTTCCCCCTCTCGGACCAGCCCTGGGAGACCGTCCTGTGGGAAAGGTCCAAACCCCTGAGCCGCCGCGCGTCCATCCATTCGCACTACGTGAACATCTGGCTGGCCTGGCCCGCGGAATTGACCGACGTCGCCTTCACGCCTGACAACGCCCCCGGACGCCTGCTCTGTGAACGGCTGGACATTGCCGGCTACACCCTGGAACGCCACGGCAGGGCTTCCACCGGTTGCGAAAACGACAATGACAGGCTGTCCTACGACATGAACATCCAGCTGACGGGCTCCAGGCTAACCCTGCGGGATACGGTGCTGCGCCTGGAGGCCGGACTGCGCAGCGCCGATGAATACCTGCTCAGCCACTATTCCCTCGCCCTGCACGTCATCGACCCGCGAACGGGCCAGCGCGTGGCCCAGGGCGACGTCGGCGTCGGACCCGGCGCCTTTGTGCCCGTCCGCAGCGACATCGACGTCAGCGCCCTGGCGCCCGGCAATTACGAGCTGCACGTCGCGCTTTACGACTGGCAGACCGGCGAACGACTGATGGCCCGCGACCTGCAGATCGGCGCCGTCAGCGACATGCACGTCCTGCAGCATTTTCAAATTGGCTGATATCGTGACAATTGCAATGATCGACTTCCCGGCCGCGCTGGATGACCGATGCAGAAGCTGATCACTCCAGGACGCAGCATCAAGGGCCGGAGGACGACACCTGACTGGCTATGGGCGCTGGCGCCGATGCTGCTGGCCGCGGCGATGGTCGTGCCAATCCTCGGCAGAGACATCTTTGACGTCGACGAAGCGTCTGTCGTGATCAGCGCCTGTGCCCGCCATCTCGGGCCCTGCACTCCCGCGGAGGCAGTCAGGGCTTCCGCGCGCTGGCCAGACCAGGCGTGGGGCCAGGCAATAGTCTTCTCCCAATGGGGGCAGCTGGTCGGCTGGAGCGAATTCGCCATGCGCGTCCTGCCCTGGCTCTCGGGACTCCTGACCCTCGCCTGGGTCTACCGCCTCGGGCGCGACCTGTTCACTCCCGCCATCGCCCTGGCCGCTACGCTGCTTCTCGCGACCTCGGTCCTCTTCCTCACTTACATGCACATCATCCGCTTTTACGGACCCTCCATGCTGTTCGCAGCCATCACGCTGTGGGGCTACTGGCGTGTCGCGCTTGTCGGCAAGGCGCCGCGACGGGCAGCGCAGGCAACCCTGCTAATGGGCGCCACGGGAGCGCTCTATGCCCAGTACTTCGGCGCATTGCTGGTCCCGGCCCTGGGGCTGTTTCATCTCTTTTTCCTGCCGCGGAATGGTCGCTGGTGGCGTGCTACGATTGCGCTTGCCCTGGCAGTTCTGCCGGCTCTGCCCCAGGCGCAGGATTTCCTCGACGGCATCGCCTTCAACCAGGGCAAGGAGTGGCTACGAGACAGTGCCCTGCAGGCGCCCGAAATCCTTTCCCTGTTCCTGCGCTACCTGGGCAGCGATCTGTTCAATGTCCCGCATGACCTGGCCAGTCTTTTGCTCCTGGCCCTGCCGCTTTTCCCGCTGCTGTGCTGGTGGCGGCTACGTTCGCAGCGACGGCGCCCCTGCCCCGCCATTTTTCTCGCGGTCACCTCGGCCCTGCTGCTCCTGCTCGTCATGGGAGCCAATACATGGGCCGAGGTATTCCACCCAACACGCGTACGCTACCTTTCGGCCTTGTGGCCCCCGGCCATTCTTCTGGTCAGCCTGGTCCTGCTGCACCCTTCACGGCCCACACTGCGCCGACCCCTCGGAATCGTGTTGGTCCTCGCCATGGCTTTGGCCGGCGCCGGTGACTTCCTGCAGGCAGGCCCCCTGGTCCGGACGTCCTGGTCCTGGCGCGACAGCGGCAGCGATGTCACTTTGACCACCTTGAAAGGGGCCATGCGCGAACTGGAAACAATAACAACGGAAACCCTGCTGTTTGTGGACGAGCGACTTCTTGGAGCGAAGCGTCGCACGGAAGCCTGGCTCAGCGCCTTCGACAGAAACCGTCTGGTGTCATATGCCGGACAATCGTCACAAACCCTGTTGGAGCGAACGCGCGGCAATCATGAAGTGGTCCTGCTGCTGCGCAACTCGATGGAAAATGACCTGCACTTGCAAGACCATGTGGAGTTTTTCCTGCAAAAACTCTGGATCCAGCATCAGGCCTGGAGCGAGGGAGGACTAACCCTTGTTCGCCTGGTGACGCCCTTCTCCACCCTGCTGGTCGACAAACGACCTCTGGAATTCGGACAGGGCATCACCATGGTCGGGTCCGGCATCCTGCGCGAACCTGACAAGCTGCGCTTCCTTGCCCATTTCAGCAGCGCCGACGATGCGATACTGGCCAACTATGCGTTGGCGGCCCATGTCATCGATCCGGAAAGCGGCCGGCGCGTCGCCCAGCAGGACTCAGGTGTCGGGCCGGGAAGCTATGCAAGAACAGTGAACGACATTGACGTCAGCGCCCTGGCGCCAGGCGTTTACGAATTGCACGTTGCGCTCTACGACTGGCAAACGGGCGAACGACTGATGGCCCGCGACCTGCAGACCGGCGCCGTCAGCGACATGCACGTCCTGCAACGTTTTCGCATTGGCTGACCAGACCGCCGGCCTGCATCCCCTCCGGCCATGCTAAACTGTCGGGCGCTTTCAATCAGGAAATGCCCTTGACCCCGTTGGCAGGATCGACGCAATCCAGGTTGCCCTTCTGGTGGCTGGTCCTGGCGCCCCTCTTGCTGGCCGCCCTGCTTTCTTCCATTCAGCTGGACGACAACGCCTTCAATCGCGACGAGTTCAAGTCACTGTATTCGGCAGGAATCTACGACTCCGGGCCGGACACGTTGCCGGAAGTCTGGCAGCACGTTGAGGAGACCCGTCCCAACGAGGCCCAGGGCTGGTCGAAACTGCTGTTCGTATGGGGTCGCCTGGTTGGCTGGCGTGAACCCGCCGTCCGCTCCCTTTCAGTCTTCGCCGGCCTGCTCACAATCGCCTGGCTTTACCGCGCCGGCAAGGCTCTCTATTCGCCCCGGGTAGCCCTGCTCGCCGTTCTGCTGGCGAGCGCTTCGGTCTTCTTCCTGGCCTACATGGCGATTGCGCGCGTCTTCACGCTGGTCGCGTTGACCACCACCCTCCTCCTCTGGAGCTACTGGCGTCTGACGCAAGCGACACGACCGGCAGGAAACACCATGCTGGCCGTCCTGTTCGCGTCCGGCGCCGGCCTGCTGTACTCCCACTACCATGCGGCGCTGTTCCTGCCTGCCCTGGGACTTTACCACCTGTTGTTTGTGACCAGGGGCCGACGCTGGCGGCAGGTGTCCGTGGCCCTGACCCTGGCCCTCTTGTTCGCCCTGCTGCAGGCGCCCGGGTTTCTGAACGGCCTGTCCCTGGCCGCCAAAGATGCGAGCCTGGCCGAAAGGGCCATGACGCTTGCGGACATCCCCGGGCGGCTGCTCTACACCCTGAGCAACTATCTGGTCACCCTGCAGAGCGAGGCAGGCGCACTGTTTGTCGCCGTGCTGTTGGTCCTTCTTCTGTACTCTACCTGGCGCAAACTCGGGTCTGTCAGCCCCACCGGCGCCGTCTGGCTGTTGGGCTTTGTAACGGCCACAACATTTCTTTTCATCGTCGGGGCCAATGAAGCCCTGCGCGTGATGGAGCAAAAGCGGGTCCGCTACATGATGTCGCTGTTTCCGCCGATCGCCCTGCTGGCGGGTTACGCCCTGCGCCAAAGTCTTCGGGTCTATCCTCGCGCCAGCGCCGGATTGCTTGTGTTCTGGCTGTTGCTGGGGCCGACCCTGGTCCTGAATCAAAGGGATTTCCATGCCTATCGCTTTTCGACGACCTTTCATCACGTGCAACGGCTGCTGCAGGAGCGCGCATCCGTCGGCGATCTGGTCGTCATGCAGGACACTCTGGGAGATCGGGAAGTGCTCTATTTGCATCCCCTCTATATCCCGCTCTCGGACAATGCATGGCATACCGTCTTCTGGAAGGGCAAGGGAGCGCTGGGCGATGCCGCGCCCGTCTGGTCCCCCTACTTCAGCATCTGGCTCATTTCCGAGGCGGATACACCCGGCTTTGCGTTCTCTGAAAGCAACGCACCGGGACTCCAACTCTGTGAGCGACTGGACAACCTGGCGGGCTACACGCTGGAGCGCCACGCAAGGGCAACATCAGACTGTGAGCCCACGCCGTTCCGGCTGGCCCTTGAACGGGATATACGGCTGACCGGCCCCTGGATTTCCCTCGTCGACAAGGTGCTGCGCGTGGAAGCCGGCCTGCGAAGCGCGGATGACTACCTGCTCAGCCGCTATTCCCTCGCCCTGCACGTCATTGACCCGCGTACGGGAG
>DAOUIB010000478.1:0-9358 GCA_034428275.1 Anaerolineae bacterium | reverse complement strand
GCTGTCTGGGCGCAGACGGTCGAATGCACCCCAGGCGCGCAGCCAGGTTTCCTGCGTCAAATCGGCGGCGTCGGATGTCGAGCCACCGGTCATCCGCAGCAGGAAATGGTAGAGCTCATCGTGATGTAGTTCGATCAGGACTTCGAAGCGGACCAGGGCACATTCCCCCTTGTTTGTCTCTATAACCCGCTTGAGGCCCGTTTGTGAAAGAAAAGGCCATTTTCACGCGCCGGCCGGCAAGGTCGTACCGGCCCCGGGCCCGTCTGCAGGTCCTGGCAGTGCCGTCAGCGAATCGGGTCCTGTGTCATTCCACCAGAGAGACGGGGTCGTCGGCCACCAGGCGGACGAAGCGACGTTTGCCCACCTGCAAGACCGCCGGCAACATTTCCGCGGTCACCATAGCCTGCACGTCACGGACCTGAACGTCGTTCAGTCGAACGCCGTTTTGCCTCATCAGGCGTCGCGCCTCGCCCCCGCTGTTCACCATGTTCAGGCGGCGCAAAAGGTCGAGCACACGCTCTTCACCCTGCAGCGCGACCTCGTCGATTTCCCGGGGTACGCCGCCGCCGCCGCGGAATACCTCATCCCAGCGCGCGCGCGCGGCGTCGGCATCGGCCGGGCTGCAGAAGATGCTGACGATTTCCTGCGCCAGTTGCAGCTTGACCTCGTTTGGATGCAGACTGCCATCCTGCAGTCCCTCTGCCAGTGCATCCAGTTGCGCCGGCGACCAGCCCAGAATCAACTTGTGATAGGCGGGCATGGCCACGTCCGGCACGCTCATGACCTTGCCAAACATGTCCCAGGGTTCAGCCAGCAGGGGAATGTGGTTGCCCATGCTCTTGCTCATCTTGGCTTCGCCATCCGTGCCTGGCAACAACTCACCCATGATGAGCGCGATTTGCGGCTTCTGTCCCAGCCCCTGTTGCAGCTTGCGCCCGGCGACCAGAATGTTGAAGAGCTGGTCCTGGCCGCCAACCTGAACGTCGGCTTCCTGGGCCACGGCGTCGTAGCCCTGCATCAGCCCGTAAAACAGTTCGTGCAAAAAGATGGGAATGCCCGCATCCAGTCGCTTGCGGAAGTTTTCGCGCACCAGGAATTGCTGCACGGTGAAGTTGCTGGCCAGGCGAATGATGTCCGCAAAGTCCAGCGGCGACAGCCACTCGTCGTTGTAACGCACGCGCGTCAGTTGCGGGTCGAGAATCTTGAATGCCTGCTCGGCGTAGGTGCGGGCATTTTCCTGCACCTGCTCGCGCGTCAACTGTTCGCGCGCCTCTTCCTTGTCGGAAGGGTCTCCGATCAAACTGGTGAAAGACCCCACCAGAAAGGTGACGTCATGCCCCAGTTCCTGGAACTGGCGCAATTTGCGCATGGTGATGGTATGGCCGAGATGCAGGTCCGAGGTGCGCGGGTCATAACCGCAGTACACGCGCAACGGTCGGCCTTCCCCTTCGGCCTCCAGCAGGCGCTGGCGCAGTTCCGCCCTCATGGTCTCCGTGGTCTCGGCGTCGCCGGATTCCGCGCCGGACATCAGCACGTCGACCTGTTCGTCAATCGTCAGGTTGGTATTCGCTGTCGTCACGCTGCGTCAACCTCATTTCCCGTCTGCGCGGCGAGTATAGCACAGCGCCCTTTCAGCCTTCCGGCCTTCGCTGCAACCACAGGGCGGACAGCGCCGGCAGGTCCAGAACCAGGCTGAACTCATGGCCATGGACGGGACGGTCTTCCGCCTCCAGGCGACCTTCGGGGCCTGACCCGCTGCCGCCAAACCGGGAGTCATCGCTGTTGAGCAGGACGCTGTAACTGCCGGCTCGCGCCACGCCAAAACGGTAGTTGCGCAGGGGCTCGTGGGAAAAGTTGCACAGGGCCAGCATGGGCTCGACGTGGTCGCTGCCCAGTCGGCTCCAGGCCAGGCTGCTGTGTTGCGCGTTGTGCACGTCGATCCAGCGGAAGCCCGCGTCCTCGAAATCACGTTGCCACAGCGCCGGCAACGAGCGGTAGAGATGATTTGCACGGCGCACAAGGTCGAACTGTCCGCGATGATGCGGCCACTGCAACAGGTTCCAGTCCAGGCCCCGCGTTTCGCTCCATTCCTGCCACTCCCCCAGTTCCAGGCCCATGAAGGCCAGTTTTTTGCCCGGGTGCGCCAGCATGTACAGGTACAGCGCCCGCAGGGTGGCAAACTGCTGCCACCAGTCGCCGGCCATCTTGCCCAGCATCGATCCCTTCAGATGCACGACCTCGTCATGCGAGAATGGCAGCACGAAGTTCTCGCTGAAGGCGTACATCAGTGAAAAGGTGATGCGTTCGTGCAGCAGGTGCCGGTCGGCCGGATGCGCCCGCAGATAAGCCAGGGTGTCGTTCATCCAGCCCATGTTCCACTTCAGGGTAAAGCCCAGACCGCCGGCGTCCACCGGCAGCGACACGCCGGGCCAGGCGCTCGCTTCCTCGGCGATGGTGATGGCGCCCGGCGCCTCCGCGTGCACGGCCACGTTGAAGTCCCGCAAGAAACGGATGGCGTCCAGATTTTCGTGGCCGCCCTCTTCATTGGTCAGCGACTCACCGACCTCTCGACCGAAATTGAGATACAGCATCGATGACACGGCGTCGACCCGCAGGCCGTCGACGTGATAGCTCCGCAGCCAGAAAAGTGCGTTGGACAGGAGGAAGTTGCGCACTTCGTTGCGGCCGAAGTTGAATACGCGGGTTCCCCACTGCGGCTGTTCGCCCAGACGCGGATCGGCGTGCGAGTAAAGATGCGTGCCATCGAAGCGGGACAGACCGTGCTCGTCGCGCGGGAAATGCGCCGGCACCCAGTCCAGCAATACCCCGATCCCCGCCTGATGACAGGCATCGACGAAGGCCATGAAGTCCTGCGGCTCCCCGTAACGGCTTGACAAGGCGTGGTAGCCGCTCACCTGATAGCCCCAGGAGGCGTCCAGCGGGTGTTCGGCGAGGGGCAAAAACTCCACGTGCGTGTAACCCATGTCACAGAGCCAGGGAATCAGTTGCTGCGCCAGTTCCCGAAAGTTGAGCAAACTGCCATCGGGATGACGGCGCCAGGAACCGGCGTGAATCTCATAGATGAGCACAGGTCCCCGCAGCACGGCGTCGACCGAGCGCCCTGCCATCCAGGCCTCGTCGCCCCAGGCGTAGCCACCCAGGTCCGTGACGACGGACGCGGTTTTAGGCCGCAATTCGCTGCGGAAGGCGTAGGGGTCCGCCTTCTGCGCGTTGTAATTGCCGTAGCCGACGACGTCGTATTTGTAGGCCGCGCCGGCACCGACGCCGGGCACAAAAAGCTCCTGAATGCCACTGTCGCCCCGCGGCTGCATGGGGTGCAAACGGGGGTCCCAGTCGTTGAAATCGCCGACCACGCTGACGCGCCAGGCGTTCGGCGCCCAGACGGCGAAGTTAACGCCGGTCACGCCGTCACAACTGCGCACGTGGGCGCCAAGTTTCTCGTAACTGTCGTGCCAGGCCCCCTGGCCGTAGAGATAGCGATCGTAGTCCGTCAGCAGGGCATCGCGAAAGGCGTAGGGGTCGGCGAAACGGGAACTCTGCCCTCCCCAATTGTGTTCCTCGAAACAGTACCGCGACCAGTCGCCCTGCACCGTCGCCTTGAAGTAGCCGTCCCACCGGGTTCGTTGCAGCGGGACGCTTTCGCCGGTCGCACCGTTGCGGGCGAAGAGTTCCCGGGCATGCGGGCGAAAGGCCCGCAAACGCAGTCGCCCGTCGCCGGTCGGCTGCGGCCCCAGGACTTCAAAAGGCTGCCCGCAGCTGCCTTCCGCAAGCGCCGCGATCAGGTCATCCTGTCTGCCGGTACCCCGCCCGTCCTGGTCCATGGTCAGGATTATGACGGCCCGCCTTGCCCTTGTGAAGAGCGGGCATTTTGCCTATACTTTTGACCTGAAAAACCGGCCTCCCCACAAGGTCCTCCCCATGAAGCGCATGAGCAGCAGTGAGGCGCGCGCGGCCTTTCTGGACTATTTCGCCAACCGGCAACATCAGGTCGTCGCGTCTTCTTCTCTGGTCCCCGGCAATGACCCCACCCTGCTCTTCGCCAATTCAGGCATGGTGCAGTTCAAGGACGTCTTCCTCGGGAACGAGCGGCGCGACTATCGCAGGGCGACCACCTCGCAGAAATGTCTGCGCGTCAGCGGCAAGCACAACGATCTGGAAGAAGTCGGTCCTTCCCCCCGACATCACACCTTCTTTGAAATGCTGGGGAACTTCAGTTTTGGCGATTACTTCAAGCTGGAAGCCATGCAAATGGCCTGGGAATTGCTGACGGTCGTCTACGGGCTGCCAACCGAACGCCTGGCCGTCACCGTATATGAGAAGGACGATGAGAGTTACGGGCTCTGGCGGGACGCCATTGGCATCGATCCGCGACGTATCGCCCGCCTTGGCCCGGACGACAACTTCTGGCAAATGGCGGAGACCGGCCCCTGCGGCCCCAACAGCGAGATTCATTGGGACAAGTTCCCGGAGCGCGGCGAGGCCGGCATCATCGCCTCGCTGGAAGCCGATGACGACCGCTTCCTCGAGCTCTGGAACCTGGTCTTCATGCAATTCAACCGAACGCAGCCGGACCCCGATCACAGCGGCGCCTTCGACGCGCCACTGCCCAGCCCCGGCGTCGACACCGGCCTCGGTCTGGAACGAATCACAAGCATTCTGCAGGGCGTGGACGTCAACTATGACACGGACCTCTTTCAGCCCGCGATTCGGGCCCTGCAGTCCCTGACCGGCCACAGCGATGCCGGGCGGGACGCCGACATCGTTCCCTACCGGGTCATCTCCGACCACATGCGGGCCGCCGTCTTTCTCATCGCCGACGGCGTGCTGCCCGGGCCCAAAGGACGCGACTCTGTGACCCGCCTGGTCATTCGCCGTGCCGCGCGCTTTGGACGCAAGCTCGGTTTCGACGGCCCGTTTCTGGCGCAGATTGCCAATGCAGTCATTGCGGTCATGGGCGGTCACTATGTGGAACTGGTCGAACGCCAGTCGGCCATTTGCGACGTCATCACGAGGGAGGAAGAACGCTTTCATCGTACGCTGGGGCGCGGTCTGGGCGAGCTGAACAGCATGCTTGACGACCTGCAGGACAGCGGGATCGGCACCCTGCCGGGCGACCGGGCCTTTTACCTCACGGCGACGCTCGGCCTGCCGGTGGAAGTCATTCGTGACGTCGCCTCCGAACGCGACATGGACGTCGACCTCGCCGGCTTTGAAGCCGCGCAGCAGCGCCACGCGCGCGTTAGCGGCGCTGGCCAGGCGATGGGCGTGTTGGAAGGCAACGAAGCCTGGCAAACGCTGCACAGCGACCTGCAAGAGGCCAATGACCTCGTATACGACCCCTACGGGCCGCCGGAGCGGAAGACGCGGCTGCTGGCCCTGCAGCAGGGCGGGCAACCCCTCGCCGAAGTCATCGCCGGCGATCGCGTGGAAGCGGTGTTGGCAGCAACGCCTTTTTACGTCGAGGCGGGCGGCCAGGTCGGCGACAGCGGCGTCATTCGTGGCGACGGCTGGACGATCGACGTCGAGGACACGCGCCAACCGGTCGAGGGCCTCGTCGTGCACCGGGGCGAGGTCATTGAGGGCCGTCCCCGGACCGGTGAACAGGTAATGGCCGCCGTGGATGCCCAACGGCGGCGGGACGTCACCCGCAATCACAGCGCAACCCATTTGCTGCATGCCGCCTTGCGGCATCAACTGGGTGAACAGGTCCAGCAGCGGGGTTCACTGGTCGCCGCGGACCGCTTGCGCTTCGATTTCGTCCACGATGGCCCCGTCAGCGATGGCGAATTGCGTCGCGTGGAAACCGAGGTCAACGACGCCATTCTGTCGGACTTCTGCGTCCATGTGGCCTTCAAGCCCCTCGCCGAAGCGCGCGCCGGGGGCGCGATCGCCCTTTTCGGCGAAAAATACAGCGACACGGTGCGCACGATTTGCATCGGCGACGGGGACAGTCGTTTCAGCTACGAGCTTTGCGGCGGCCTGCACGTCGCCCGCACCCAGGCGATCGGGCAATTCCGTATTCTGTCGGAAGGCAGCGTGAGCGCCGGCGTACGACGGATTGAGGCGGTCACCGGTCGCGCCGCGCAGGGCTACGTCCAGAATGCACTCGCGCAACTGGAAGAACTGGGCAGGTCACTGGGCGGCGGCAGGCGGGAGTTGCCGGAGCGCCTGGCCGCCCTGCAGAAGGAACTGGGCGACAGTCGTCGCGAACTCATTGCCCTGCGCAGAGAGCTGGCCCACCATGAATTCGCCCGGCGCCTGAATGACATCGAATACGCCGGCGATTTGCCCTTTCTCATCGCCCGGGTGGACAGCCAGCCGATGGAAGCGCTGCGAGAACTGGCGGATGCCTTTCGCCAGCAGGTGCCGGATGGCGCGTTAATTCTTGGCGGCGTTTACGAAGGACGTCCCCTGTTGCTGGTTGCCGTCGCCCGCGAGCGTGTGAAACAGGGCTTGCATGCCGGCCAGATCATCCGGCCCCTGGCCAAACGGGTTGGCGGCGGGGGCGGCGGTCGGCCGGACATGGCCCAGGCCGGCGGCCGCGATGCCGGTGCCCTGCCCCAGGCGCTCGCCGACGCCCGCAGCCTGATCATGGACCACTGGCAACCGGCCTGACATGCCCCGCCCGGAGTTGTTGCAACTCGAGCGCAACGAGGACCTGGCTTCCGTTCGCAGTCGCCTGCTGCCCATGGCGAGCAACAAATTGCTGCTGGTCTGGCCTGTCCGCGGCACCGCGCTTACGCGGCGCCTCGATCTGGTGCTGGTGCAACGCGAGGCGCAGCGGCTCGGCATCCAGCTCGCTCTGCTGACCCAGGATCCGGATGTCATTCGCCACGCCCGCGAACTCAACCTCAGCACTTTTGCAACGGTCGGCGCCAGCGAACGCGGCCGCTGGAAACGGGGACGGGCCCGGCTTTTGCTGCCGCAACGCCTTGCAACGCCCAACGGGTCACAGCCGGAAAGTCCGCAAGATTCCGCCATTGCCCGCCTTCAGATTGCCAGAAAAGAGCCGCCGAAGGTGCTGCGGCTGACCGGCGGCATCGTCCTGCTGCTGGTCGTGCTGGCCCTGGTCGCTGCGGCCGCCCTGCTCATCGTGCCGGAGGCGACCGTTACCATTTTGCCGGCCCGCAGCCTGGTTCAGGCCGAAGCCCTGATCACTGCCGACCCCGCAGCCCTTGCTCCGGACCTTGTCGATGCCATTGTTCCGGCCCTGCCCCTCAGCATCACCGTTGAGGAAAGCGCCAGTTTGCCGCCCGGTGGCCGGCAGGTGCTTTCCTCCACCCTGGCCAGGGGAAGCGTCACCTTTGTGAATCTCGCCAGTGACCCCGTGCAAATTCCCACCGGCACGCTGGTGGGAACCGCGGGCGCCAGACCTGTCTGGTTTCATACCCTGACCGGCGGCACGCTGGAAGCGGGAGCGGGCAGCCAGCTTGAACTGCCTGTCGAGGCAACAACAGAATTCCCGGGGGCCGTCGGCAACGTCGACAGGGGTCACATCAACACCCTGGGCAGTGAACTTGCGCTTCAAGTCAGCGTGCGCAATCTGCAACCCACCAGCGGCGGCAGCAGCCGCTCCGTCGGCATTGTGCTGCCGGAGGACCAGGAGCGTTTGCTGGCCACGGCCCGACAGCAAATCAAGTCAAAGGCCTACATCTCCCTGCTTTCGCGCCTGGATGAAAACCAGTATCTCATCCTCGAATCCATCAATCTGGCCACCGAACGCAGCGACTGGACCCGCTTTAGCGCCGCGCCTGGCGACGCGGCAGATTCCCTGCGTCTTGACATGAAGGCGATCGTCGAAGCCGTAGCCATCGACGAAAGCCACGCGCAACAAATCTTGCTGGGGCGGTTGCAGGCCCAGGTCGAACCTGGAAGCAATTTGCTGATGCACACCGTTCATCACGACAGCGGTCCGGTCGTCAGCGATTACGCCGACGGCCTCATTCGCTTCTCTCGCAGCGCCCACGGTCTTACGGAAAGCGTCATCGACACCGCTTCCCTGAGACAGCAACTCGGCGGGCTCACGCCGGCCGAGGCGCGCAGCCTGATTCACAGGAACTGGCCGCTGCAACCAGGAACGACTGCGCTGGTTGAAATCACGCCGGCGTGGTCGGGGCGCCTGCCCTTCCTGCCCCTGCGAATTCGCGTCCTGCTGGCGGAACAGACATGAAACTGCTGGCCATCGACCACGGTGAACGTCGCCTGGGGCTGGCTACCTGCGACAACAGCGGGCTGGTTGCCCGCGAACTGACGGTTCTGACCCGTCGCTCACGCGAGGAAGATTTCGCGGCAATAGGGGAACTCGCCGCCAGGGAAGGGGCCCGCGCCCTGCTGGTGGGACTGCCGCTGAACGACCTGTCGGCCAGGCGCGAGCGGGAACGCTGCACCATCGTGCGCCGCTGGGCCAGTAGACTGGCGCGCGCCACGGGCCTGCCCGTGACTCTCTGGGACGAACAACTCTCCAGCGTGGTAGCGCAGGAACTGGCCCGCGCGCGCAAACGCGGCCCGCGCGAGCCGATCGACGATCTGGCCGCCCGCGTCATCCTGCAAAGCTATCTGGATGCCCTGTTCGACGGACTTGCCGGTGAGCCCGAACAGATTGCGCCGTCGACTCCACTCGATTCACGGGACGTTTAGACTGGAAAGGGCTTCCTCCAGTCCACTTGCCTGGTGCAACAGATACTCATCCGCGCCATGGCGACTGCAGACCTGCAGCCCCAGCGGCAAGCCATTGCTCGCGCGTCCTGCCGGAATACTCAGCGATGGCAGACCGGCATGCGTCCATGGCAGATTCATGACCGGATCACCGGTGTGGCTGATGCCTGCGGGGGCCGGCCCGGTCGCCGGCGGGCTGAGCCAAAGATCGATGCCGCTTGAATCCATCCGCTCATGCAGCGCCTGGCGTGTGCGGGCCTGGCTGGCGCGCGCGCGTTCCGCCAAGGCAGATTCAACCTCTTGACCCTTGCGGATGAGTACGGCCGTGCCGGGCCGGTACGAGGCCTCGTGGGCTTCAAACCAATGCTGATGTTCCCGCGCCATCTCGCAGGCCATGAGGGATCGATGCAAATCCTCCATGGAGGCCAGGTCTTCAAACAGGGTCACGCGCTGAATCGCATGGCCGGCGCGCAGCAGGGCCTCCAGTTGCGCTTCGTAACCGGCGCGTCCCTCGTCATCCAGCAACTCCAGCATGGGACCGGCCAGGGCAGCAAGAACGGGCACCCTGGGGTCGCACTCGTCGCGCCAGGTGCGACAAAGCACTGATGCTGCCAAACGCATGCCGGCCAGGTCCTGGGTAAACAGCCCGACGTGGTCGAGCGAGCGGGCGACGTAAACTACG
>DAOUIB010000477.1:0-1559 GCA_034428275.1 Anaerolineae bacterium | reverse complement strand
GCGATTCATTCTACAGGTCGCAGGGCCTGCCTGACAAGATTGGCCTGTATTGGATATAGGTTCAGGCGTTTCTCAACTGGCCACTGTGGACGAAGGCGCGGACTGGCCCTTCGGGGATTAACGTCAGGTCCCAGACCAGGGCTGCCGGCTGGATAGTGCTGATCCTTTCAGCCGGGTCGGACCCCGTGGCTGCAACGCGCCGGCCGTCCGGTGACCAGTCCACGGAATACAGCATGAAGCGGCCCTCTGGCCATTTGCCATAATTCGGGACGGACTTCGGCGCCAGACTGGCGATGCGGCGGCCATCACGCGCGTCCAGCATGTGGATGCCGCCCTGAAGCGGAAGCACGAGGAAGCGACCGTCGGGCGACCAGTCGAAACTGAGAATCCAGTCCGACGTCGTGAGCAGGGTCTGCGGGGGATTCTGCCCGAAGGCGTCCCACACATGCAGCGCGCTGCCAGTGACGAGACCATTGTCGCCTTCCCGCTCGACCACCGTGTAGCTTGTGTAGGCCAGGCGTTCGCCGTCCGGCGCCCAGGCAACGTTGTCAAAATGCGTATCGGCATCTCCCTCCATGGACGCAACCACCGTGCCGCTGACCGCGTCCCTCAGGCGTAACGCGCTGATTTCAGGATCCTCGCCACGCTCAATCAGGGCGACGTGACGGTCGTCGGGCGACCAGGCCAGGTGCATACCACCTGCCTCAACACTTAGCAGGGTATCTCCCTGCTGCGCGTCGAGGATGCGCAACGTGTCGCCGACCGTGGCGATGCGCGTCCCGTCATGCGACCAGCCGAGGCCCCACACGCCGCCCTCCTGGCCGCTGAGCGGATGCGGCGAGCGGCCGTCGGCGTCGATGAGCAACAGGCTGCGTTCCGGCTTGACCTGCGTGATGCGCTCGTCGCCCTGTTGGACGAAATGGAAACCCCCGCCCGCGGCGATGCGCGACCCGTCCGGCGACCAGGCCATGCTGGAGGGATGGAAGAGGTCCAGCGTCTCGTGCAGCAAGCGCTCGCCGCTGTCGGCGTCCCAAACGTGGAAGCCGTCGCGCGTGACGGTAGCGATGTGCTGGCTGTCCGGCGACCAGGAGAGTCGCCACAGATACGAGACGTCACGTTCAGGGTCTCTTGTGTCCGGCAGGTCCTGCAGTTGGCTCCGCTCGAAATCGAAGCAGGGGCACTCCAGCAGCACCTCGTACCAATGTGTGCTGCCTTCCAGCTCGCGACCTTCCACCTGGCCGATGACGCTGACTCCGGCGCCTACAGGCAGCCAGGCGAGGCGTTCGCAGTTTTCGTCAGCGCAGGTGAAGGCCGGCGCCAGGTTGCCCTCCGCGACAATCATGGTCTCCTGCGCCGCAAGTGGCAGCGCCGACAGAATTAAGAGCAAAGTCAGAAGTGACAACAGTCTGGAGAACATGAGTGCCCCCTTGCGTGTCATCTGTCGTTCACTCAAGTCTACAGTAGTTACGCCGGACTGTGGGTCCGGGCGGCAGGGGTTGTCAGCGGTTTTCTGCTTCTGAATTACCGAGTTGACTGCTGTGGATGAAGGCGCGGGTCGG
>DAOUIB010000476.1:0-2157 GCA_034428275.1 Anaerolineae bacterium | reverse complement strand
TCGTCACCAGCAGCCGGATCGATCGCGGTCGGCCAGGAGAAGGTGACGCGCAACTGGCGCTCACCATCCTGGGCGAGGGCTGTCGGCGCAAACACCAGCAGCGACAGCAAGGTAAGAACGAGCAACTTTCTCATGGTGCCTTTCTCCTCCGTCTTTCGAAACAATGCTGCGACGCCGTTCCATTCGGGCGGCGCCGTTTGTCGCCGTGCCAAACCTGAGTTGCATTCCATCAGGGATTGTTGACCCCGATTTGCGGCAGGTAGTAGTGATAGCCCTGAATGCGCGCGCCGGCCGATGAGTCCCAGTCGACGTAATCGGCGACGGCCCGTTTCTCCAGCTGGTCATAGAGGAAGAAGGAGACGACGTCCTCGGCCAGCTGTTCCTGCAAGACCGCGTATTTGGCGAAACGCTCCTCGATGTCGACCGTGGCCAGGGCGTCGTCGATCGCCGCATCCAGCTCGGGGTCTTCCAGCCACTCATTCTGGAAGAAGGTGGCCGCCGTCTTGGAATGGTAGCGCTGTTCAATGAGCAAGCCCGCTTCGGGAAGATCGGCGCCGGTGTAGAGCGTGACGATATGCGGGCTCAGTTCCTTGCTGGCGGTATTCTCAACCACGTTGCCCCAGGGCAGGCCGACCACCGTGACCGGCATGCCGATTTCTGCCAGGTTGGACTGGAAGAGCAGGGCGAACTGTTCCTCGTCCGGCACTTCCGTCACCCAGACGACCTCGATGGGGTAGTCCTGAATGCTGTCGGCGTACTGGCATTCGGCCAGGGCGGCGCGGGCAGCGTCCAGGTCCCGTCGCGGCGTAAAGACGTCCGGGTTGTGCCCGGGCGTGGACTGCGAAAGGATGCCGACCATGGCTGGCGTGCCCGGCCACTCCAGACTGACGATGGTGTCGTAGTCATAGGCCAGGGCCGCTGCCCGACGACAGTTCACGTCATCGAAAGGCGGCAGGATGTTGTTCACCATGTAGTAGAGCGAACTGCCCATGGAGGTGGTGTCGATGCTCACGCCATCGATGCTGCCAAGCGAGTTGTACGATTCGAGTCCTTGCCAGGGATCGCTTATCTCAAGTTCACCATTGAGGAAGAGGGCGCGGATGGTGGCGAACTCAATCGTGCCGATGAAGGTCACTTCGTCCGCGGCGTTCTCCACGAAGGCATCCTGATTCCAGTAGTCGCCAAAACGCGACATCTGAAGGTACTCGGCAAGGTTGAACTCATCGACCTGGTAGGGGCCGGAGCCGGCGTCGTTGGTCAGCAGCCATTCCTTGCCGTAGTCGCCATGCTCGCCATAGAGTTCCGTCTCCGTGTCGTAGTTGGCGCGCACCAGGTCTTCGTTGACAAAGTAGAAACGTGCCAGGCGCAAGGTAAAGAGCGGATCGGGACTGGACAGCGTGAACCGGACGGTTGAATCGTCCGGCGCTTCCACCATGGCATCCGGAAGCAGGTAGGAGAAACCTTCCCCGATGGTCTTCAGGCGATTGTAGCTGTAGACGACGTCGCCGGCCTGCACTTCACTGCCGTCGTGGAAGAGCACACCGGAGCGCAAATGGAAGGTGTAGGTCAGACCATCGTCCGAAACGTCCCAGCTTTCCGCGACCCAGGGGTCTGCGCCGCCGGCCGGATTGGGGAAGATGAGCGTGTCGTAGATGTTGGTAATCGAAATGGAACTGGAAAAATCGGAACCTACGTGCGGATCAATGAACGTGGGCCAGGCGAAGTTGGCGCGCAGGCGACGGACGCCGTCGTCCTGGGCCAGCGCCGTTGCCGAACTCAGCAACAGTAGCGCCAGACAAAGTAAAATCACTCTCTTCATTGACAAGTCTCCTCAATTCTTGCGGACAAAACGGGGTACAGACCACGCCGGCCCGTCACGGGCGCAATTGCAGCCCCACCTCGGGGGTGGAGGTCTACCGGGTCGACCAGCGCGCCTCGGCCTGCAGCCCCGAATCCCCTCCAGCGAATCCGGATCGGCTCACATGCACCGGCGCCAACCGGCGAACGCAGCAGGTCCCGCCGCCCCCGGACAACGATCAAGATGTCGAGGAACTGACCGACCATGTATACGGTCCGGGTGATCAACTGACTGTCGAGGGCGTCCGGGTCGAGGTCACCGAACGGGTCGGGGACAGGTTCCGGGTATGGGTCGGCAAC
>DAOUIB010000475.1:0-1871 GCA_034428275.1 Anaerolineae bacterium | reverse complement strand
CTCCTCTGTTGAGTTCGCTATTGTTCACATCATAACGCCTGTCGCGGAATTGAAGTAGGGGCGTCGCGCCTGAGCCGAGCGCCCGCGGCTGACCGCAATTCCCCCTATGGCGCCCATAGAATCCCTTAAATCTCTAAAAGGTATCGACACAGTATGTATAGAGCGCGACTTTTGGGTGGGGGTACCCGTCCTGGGCCGGCCGGGGCAGGATTGGCGTCCGCCGGCGGCCGAAGAGGTGCAGTTAGAAGAAGAGTTGGCTTGTCCATAAGGGCGAGGGTAGCAGATTTCTGGGCGGAATGGGCGAACATAGGGTCGCGCAGCCGCTGAGAGTTGGCGGCGGTAGCTCGGGTCGGACTTGGGGTGGGACGGGGGCGTAGACCGGCCGATGTTGAGGGGTTATACTCAGGTCGGGGGTGGATGTGTCCCGGTGGATGCCCCGGTCTTCAAAACCGGTGGCGGGTTGCGCAGAGCAGGCCGCGGTGGGTTCGACTCCCATCCATTCCCGACCCGGCGCCTGACATGAGGAAGGACCTGTGAGCGCGACCATTGTCGTCATTGGCAGCTTCAATCTGGACATGACCACCACCATGGAGCGCCTGCCGCAACCCGGCGAGACCGTGCAGGGCAGGCGTTTCAGCACCGGGCCCGGCGGCAAGGGTTCCAACCAGGCGGTGGCAGCTGCCCGTCTGGGTGCGGACGTCAGCTTTGTGGGCCGCATCGGCCAGGACCCCTGGGGAGACGTCGCCCTGGCCTGCTGGCGGGATGAGGGAATCGACTGCGATCACGTCGGCCGCGACGCAGAACTGGCCACCGGCGTGGCGCCCATCTGGGTGGATGACGCCGGCGAAAACGCCATTGTGTGCGCGCTGGGCGCGAACCTGGGGCTGACGCGAGAGCACGTCGACGCGGCGAGCGATCGTATCGCCGCTGCCGACGTCCTCGTCCTGCAGCTGGAAGTGCCGCTTGAAACCGTGGCGCATGCGCTGAAACTGGCGCAGGATCTGGACGTCCCCTGCATTCTGAACCCGGCCCCGGCCCAGGCCCTGACGCCGGAGATGCTGGCGCTGGCCACCTGGCTCACGCCCAACGAGACCGAACTCGCCACGCTATATGGTGAAGCGCCGGAGGACTTGCGGCCGCTGGTCACGCGCGAGGGCCAGACTCTCATCCAGACGATGGGGGCGGCCGGGGCGCGCTGGGCGACGCTAGACGGCAGCGGGCAGGTGCCCGCCTTCGCGGTCGACGTGCTGGATACTACCGGCGCCGGCGATGCCTTCAACGGCGGCCTGGCCGTGGCGCTGGCGGAAGGGCTGGCCCTGGAAGATGCCTTGCGTTTCGCCAACGCCGTGGCGGCGCTTTCCGTCACACGGCCCGGGACGGCGCCGGCCATGCCGCGCCGCGCCGACGTTGAAGCCTTGCTGGCCGGCGGCTGAACGCCATCACTGCAAGGCGAACAGGAAAAGCGGCACCAGCACGCCAAGCGCTGCGCCTCCCAGCAACTGCGCCGCGCTGTGACGCCCCAACCGCAGACGGGCCGCCGCCACCAGCAACCACAATGGAGAGAGCGCCAGGGCCCAGGCCGGACCGAAGAAGGCCCAGGCGGCCACCAGCACACCGGTCATGCTCATCATGTGCATGCTGATTTGCCAGGACAGGGTGATGAAGGCAATCGACGCGATCAGCGCCAGGCTGCACAGGGCCAAAAAGAGCATGACGCCCGGCGCCCCGGTGCTGCGCAACAGCCACCAGGCGATGGCGGTGCAGGCGATGGAGACGATGAAGGGCCGCCGCCGCTCTTCGCGCAGCGGCATGTCCAGCGACGTGATGCGACCCCGCCGCACCATGGCGACCACGTAAAGCATCGGCAACAG
>DAOUIB010000474.1:0-3471 GCA_034428275.1 Anaerolineae bacterium | reverse complement strand
TACAGTAGTTACGCCGGACTGTGGGTCCGGGCGGCAGGGGTTGTCAGCGGTTTTCTGCTTCTGAATTACCGAGTTGACTGCTGTGGATGAAGGCGCGGGTCGGCCCGGCGGGGATGAGCGTCAGGTCCCAGATATGGGCCTCCGCCCGGACTTCAGCCACGATTTCGCCCAAGAATGTTCCGGATGCGACAATGCGTGTGCCATCAGACGACCAGTCCACAACCTCTGCGAAAAACCTGCCGTCCCTCCACTCCTGAAGGCTACGTGGAAAGGGGAGAACGAGGGCGGCGACCGTTCGTCCGCCACCGGAATCCAGCACCGTGACCCCGCCGTAGGGCGACAAAACCAGAAAAAGCCCATCCGGCGACCAGTCGACGTCGTAAAGCCAGTCCCGTGTTTCAAATAGCGGCGTCGGGGGATCCTGCCCGTCTGTATCCAAAATGTAAAGCGTGCTGCCTGTGATGAGGTGGTCGTTGCTTCGCTCGACGACAGTGAGAGTCGTGAAGGCCACTCTGTTGCCAACCGGCGCCCAGGCCGCCTTGATGATGGACTCACCGTCGGCGCTGTTCAGGGAGCGCAACAGGGCACCACTCGCGGCGTCCCTGACGCGCAGCGCGCTGCTTTCCTCATCGAAATGCTCAGTCAGGACGAGGCGTCGGCCATCCGGTGACCAGGCCACACTTGTGGCGGACCCGTCGATTTTGAGCAGCGCCTCGCCCGACTGTGAATCCCAAATGCGCACTTCATCGCCAACCGCCGCCAAGCGTGTCCCGTCGGGGGACCACGCCAGACCCCATACGCCACCGGTCTGGTCGGGCAGGAGCACGGGCGAAGTGCCATCGTCGTTCACAAGCAGCAGACTGCGGCCCGGCCCGGCCTCCTCCTGACCTTCGTCAGCAAAGGGAATGCCGCCGCCCACCGCAAATTGGCTGCCATCCGGCGACCAGGCCACGTGGCCCGGAGAAATGAGGTCCAGCGACGCTTGCAGCAGGCGCTCGCCGCTGGCGACGTTCCAGACATAAAGGCTGTCGCCGGTGGCAGCGGCGATACGCTGGCTGTCCGGCGCCCAGTAGAGGCGCAACGGATACCAGGCGTCGCGTTCCGGGTCTCTTGTGTCTGGCAGGTCCTGGAGTTGGCTCCGTTCAAAGTCAAGGCAGGGGCAGTCCAGCAACACCTCGTACCACAGCGCGCTGCCCTCCACTTCACGGCCCTCAATTTCGCCGGTAACGGTGACGCCAGCACCCCCGGGCAGCCAGGCGAGGCGTTCGCAGTCGGCCTCCGCGCAGGCGAAGGCCGGCGCCGAGCCCTCCGCTGCGATGAACAGGGTCTCCTGCGCCGCAAGTGGCAGCGTCGACAGAATCAAAAGCAACGTTGGCAGTGACAACAGTCTGGAGTACATAAGCGCCTCCCTTGCGTATCATCTGTCGTTCACTCAAGTCTACAGTAGTTACGCCGGGCAGTGCGCCCGCGCGACGGGGGTTGTCAACGCTCTTCTGCTTCTGAATTACCGAGTTGACTGCTGTGGATGAAGGCGCGGGTCGGCCCTTCGGGTATGAGCGTCAGGTTCCAGACCCAGGCGACGTATTCCACCAATGGGCCCTGGCTTCGGTTTACGCGAAAGCCGGTGCTGTCGTAACCCGAGAGAGCGATGCGCCTGCCGTCCTGCGACCAGTCGGCCAAACCGGGAGCCAGCCCCTCACCAACCTCTACCAGGGTCGCATGCACCCTGCCGTTTTCAGCGTTCAAAATCTGGCCGCTCAGATAAACGTTGGCTACCAGAAAGTTCCCGTCAGGAGACCAGTCAACGTCTATGGGCCAGGGTGAGGTGGTCAGGGTAGCGGAAAGCTCCTGGCTGACCAAATCCCATACAAACAGGCCGCCGCATTCTTCGCCGAATCCGGCCCAGGCGACGAGCGTACCGTCCGGCGAAAACGTCGCATCCGCGACGAGACAGCCTGTGTCCAGTTCGTTGAGCAAGGCACCGCTGTTGCCGTCCCGGATTTGCAGGAAACCCTGTGTACCGTCGCTTGTCATTGCTCCACTGGCCAGTAGCAGTGACTCGTCAGCGGGCGACCACGCCACATCACTGGCAGCGACATTGACCGTGACCGGCGGGCTTTCCCCTTTCACGTTCCATATGCGCAGTTCATCGCCAACCGCGGCGATGCGCGTCCCGTCCGGCGACCAGGCCACGTCCAGGATGCGGCCGGCCTGCCCATCCAGGGCCGACACGACCCATCCCCTGGCATCCAGCAACAACAGGTTGCGATCGGGCGGCTCGTGGGTATGGCCGCCCACGACGATGTGTGTGCCATCGGGCGACCAGGCCATGGCGCCGGTATGCATGTCATCCAGCCAAGTCTGCACCAGGCGTACACCGCTGGCCGCCTCCCAAATGTAGAGATGACCGTCGATTACAGTGGCTATGCGATCGCCTGTCGGCGAGAAGACCGGTCGCCAAAGATGAAACCCGTTGCTTTCCTCTTCCTCCTGCAGCGGAGGCAAGTCCTGCAGGTTTCTGCGCTCGTAGTCGAAGCAGGGGCAGTCCAGCAGCACTTCGTACCACAGCGCGCTGCCCTCCAGGTCGCGACCTTCCACCTGGCCGGTGACGGTGACGCTGGCCCCCGCTGGCAGCCAGGCGAGGCGTTCGCAGTCCGCCTCCAGGCATTCAAAAGCAGGCGCCGACTCGCCCGCCGTAACGACCAGAGTCTCCTGCGCGGCGAGCGGCGGCCCGGAAACCAGCAGCAACAGCAAGGTTGCAAGGGCGGCGCGCATGTTGTGTCTCCGCTTCAGAACAGGCTGAGCTGGGTGGGCGCCTCGTCGGCTTCCTCCTGGCGCGCGCGGCGTTGCTTCACCTCGCTGACCAGGTCCGGCAGGCGGCGAATGTCGGCCTCCATGTCGCGGCGCAGGCCCGGGTTGCGCAGCGCGGCCGCCGGGTGGAAGAGGGGGTAGTAGGCCGTGACCGGGGAACCGCCGAAGCGGGGTTTGCCGTGGATGCGGCTGATGCGCGCGTCGGGAAAGTAGCGCGCCATGCTGAAGCGGCCCAGGGTGGCGATGACGGCCGGCCGGATGATGTCCAGTTGTTCGTCGAGCCAGTGCTTGCAGGCGAAGATTTCGTCGGCGCGCGGGTCGCGGTTGTCGGGTGCGCGGTGCTTGACGACGTTGGCGATGAAGACCTCGTCGCGATGCACGTCGATCAGGCCCAGCAGGTACTCGAGGTAGTCGCCGGAGCGACCCACGAAAGGCAGGCCGAGCCGGTCTTCATGGAAGCCGGGCCCCTCGCCGATGAAGACGATGTCGGCCGTGGCGCTGCCGCTGCCGGGCACGGCGTTGTTCGTGCCCTGGTAGAGGCCGCATTCCTGGCAACGTCGCACGCGTTCGGCGATGTCGAGCAATCTGGCCGCGGCGTCTTCGCTCATGGTCCCTGCCTCCTGAACGCGATGCGCCAATCTTACCGGGCCGGCGCGTGAA
>DAOUIB010000473.1:0-2533 GCA_034428275.1 Anaerolineae bacterium | reverse complement strand
TGCTCCACCGCCCGCAGAAAATACGCGGCGGCGCCGGCCAGATCGCCGGCCTGCGCCAGCGCCGCGCCGCGGGTGGCCAGCTCACTGGCGAAAGGCGTGGGCGTGGGCGCCAGGCCGACGAGATCCAGGGCGGCGTACTGCAGGGTGTCGCGTTGCAGCCAGAAGAAGGCCAGGGCCATGGCCAGCAACAGCAGGACGGGGAGCAGGTTGCGTCCGGGGAGCCGGCGCCGGCGGGAGCCAAAAAAGGGACGCGAATAGTCGCGTTTGATGCGCATACACAGGCCTGCGTTGTGCTCCCGGGGGATTCAGCGTAGCCTGGCCCCGGCGCGTGTGTCAAGTGGCCCCGTCAGCCGCTTCCGCCGGCCGCGAGGCGATGATGAGCGTCATCGTGCCGCTCTGTACGGCGCGTCCATCCTGGTTGAGGATGCGCACCCCGGCCGTGACGGAGCCGCCGCCGAGGCGCCGCGCAGGTCGCTTGTCGGTGATGCGCAGCACAGAGTGCAGCGTATCGCCGATAAACACCGGCAGGCTGAACTTCATCTCCACGCTGCGAAAGGCGATGACCGTGCGTTCCATGAAGCCCAGCTGGTAGATCTGGCCGACGGCGTAGCTGAGCGTGAGCATGCCGTGCGCCACGCGCCGGCCCATGGGGTGGCCCTGCATGTAACGCTCGTCCGTGTGCATGGGGTTGAAATCGCCGGTGAGCGCGGCGAACTGGACGATATCGGCCTCGCTGATGGTGCGCCCGCGGGTGACGAATTCCGCGCCGGTCTCGATATCCTCAAAATAAAGGCCCAGCGGACCCGCTTCCGTATGACGCATGGCTGCCTCCGCTAGTGATGGCCGCGGGCAGTTTAACCCGGGCCGCGCCCGCCCTGCTGCGCGACCGCCACCGCGGCCGCCTGGTCGCCGGTGTGCGTCAGGCTGACGTCCCATTGCGTCAGTCCCAGGCCGCTGGCGATGCCCGCGGCCGCGCCGTGCAGATGCAGTTCGGGCCGACCGTCTTCACCGGCGCAGCGCACCTCGATGTCGCGCCAGCGCACGGCGCCGATGCCCGTGCCGAGGGCCTTGGCGACGGCTTCCTTGGCGGCCAGGCGCGCGGCCAGGCTGCTTGGCCGGTCCTCGCAGTCCGCGCGTTCACCGGGCGTGAAGAAACGCTGCAGGAAGCGCTCGCCGAAGCGCTCGATTCCCGCGGCCACGCGACAGATGTCGATGAGGTCGATGCCGCAGCGCACCATGGCCGCTCTTCCTTTCGCCTTTCAGGGCGGATTGTAACGGCCCGGCGCCGGGGTTCACAGTGGCCGCCGGTCCTGGCCATCGTCTACAATCATTCGGCCGTCCGTCCCGGGGGTTTGCATGTCGCAGTTGCGCGCGCTGGTCCTTTTTCTGCTCGTCGCCGTCCAGGCCGTCCCGCTGCCGGCCCAGGGTGAGGAGCTGCAGCCGCTGGAACTGGCCGTCGTGCTGCGGCCGGACGTGTGGGGGCAGGAGGGGGCCTTCATTGAGGGACGGCTGCAGAACGCCGGCGAACGCGCCTGGGCCGTGGACGAGCTGGTCGCCAGGGTCCACGGCGCCGATGGCGCGCTGATCGGCGAGGCCTACGGCTTTTTGACGGGCGCCTGCGGCGAGGCGCTGCCGGCGGACCACGTCCTGCGGCCGTCGGAGAGCGCGCCCTTCGTGCTGCAACTCGATCTCTTTGGCGCGGGGGAGATGCCCGCCGACGCCAGCATCGACGTATTGCCGCAGGCCAGCCCGCGAGACGTCGCAACGTCGCGACTTGCGCAGGAGCTGCCGGGCATCCGCCAGGTGGACGGCGGCGAGGTCGTCGAACTGGAGTGGGTGGACGCGCAACGCCTGCGTTACAGCAGCGGCTGCTGGCGCGACGTCTTCACCCAACGGGACTGGTTTGAACTGGACCTGCAGGATGGGGGACGCGTCGCGTTGCCGGCGCACCCGCGGGCGGAGGGGGTGACGGAGCAATTGCTGCAGGCCATCGGCCAGAGCGATCCGCTGCTGTTCCGGCGCTCCTTCTTCAGCTTTGCGCCCGGCCAGCGCCGCGCCTTTTACCGCAGCGAGTCCAATTCGCTGGTGACCGTGGAGCCCAACGGCAGCTTCCCGCGCGTGATCGTCGACGACATTTACAACATTTCCCTGCAGGGCATCAGTTGGCAGGGCGACAGCGGCGTGTTCGTCGCCTGGTTTCACGCCGGCCAGGGCACGGAGGTCAGCTACGCGGTTGGCAATTCCGAGGGTCGCCGGCTCAGCCTGCTCCCGGCGGAGGCGATCCCTTCGCGGACAGTGCCGGGCGTTTCCGCCAGCGGTCAGGGCCTGGTGATCGGCGCCACCATCAATGGCGTCACCGGCTATTTCCTCAAGGACAGCGCCACCAACTTCGCCGTGCCGATGTTCGAGGCCGAGCCGCCCGGCCAACACTGGCCCGCGCCCTGGTACGCGAGCACCCCGGGTGGACGGCGCATCTATATCGCCCGTCCCGTGGCGGGCCAGGCGCGTCTGCAATGCTACAATCCGGATTCAG
>DAOUIB010000472.1:0-5500 GCA_034428275.1 Anaerolineae bacterium | reverse complement strand
AAGCTTTCGCCGGCGCTGGTGCTGGCCAGCGATTCGTTGAAGAGCAGCAGGCTGTGACGCGTGGCCTGGCCGAAGATGGCCGCCAGGCGCTGCGCCTCCTCGCCCAGGCGGCCGCTGGCGAGCTGCGGCTTCTCGGCGCTGGCGAAGTGCGTGAAAAGCCCGTCGACGGGGCTCATGCGCGCCGCTTCCGCCGGCAGATACAGGCCGGCCTGAAAGAGCACCTGCGCCAGGCCCAGCGCCTGTGTCCAGGTGGTCTTGCCGCCGCGGTTGGGCCCGGTCAGGATGTAGATACGGCCGGCGGCGCCGAAGTCGGCGTCGTTGCCGACGATCTCCCCGTCCAGCGCGCGCGCGCGCCCGGCCGGCGCCAGTTGCAGGGCCAGGTTGAGGTTGACCAGGCCGCGCAGGGCGCTCACGCGCGCCTCCGCCGGGGCCGGCTGCGGCCGGCACAGGGGCAGGTCGCAGGCGCGCAAATGCTCGATCAGGCGCAGGGCGCCGAGGAAAAAGGCGATTTCCGGCTGCAACAGCAGCAGGTCCCGTCCACTCATGCGCGTGTAACGGCGCAGGGCGGCGGCCAGGGGCCGGCATATCTCGTTCAGCACGTCGTTCAGGTCACGAAACAGCGGCTCCAGCAGGGGGCTGTCGCCCTCTTTCAGGCGCGCGCCGCGGCCTTCGCCATCTTCGGCGCGGTGCAGCGGGCCGATGCCCTTCCCGGCGGAACGCGCGCCGCCAAGACGCTGAAAGAGGGAGAGCGTGTCGCCGCGAAAGGGTTGCTGGTGAACGGCCAGCAGCGTGGCCTCGACCGGGCGCAACTGCCCGTCGAGGTTGATGCCGATGGTGATGGCCCTCAGGCTGCGAATCTGCTCCAGCAGTTCGGGCAGTTCCGCCTGCAGGTCCTGAAACAGGGGGTCCGCGGCGAAGGCCGCCGTCTGCTCGCGCAGGGCGCGCAGGGCTTCGGAACGCAATGCCGGGCCGGCCTCGGCCAGCAGGTCGTTCAGCAGCGTCACGCAGTCGACCAGGCTCTCCAGCTCGCCCAGGCGCCAGGTCACCTTCTGCAACTCGTCCTGGTTCCACTGCGGCCGCGCCATGTATTCCTGCAGGGTCTGCAGAATGGCGAGCGCCGAACCCAGCCCGGCAGCCAGCGCCGGACTGTCCAGCAGGTCCTCGATAACGTCGAGGCGCCAGTCGATGTGGGCCGGTTCCTTCAGGGGTTGCAGCAGGATATCCTGCGTGCTGCGGCGCCAGCGGGGTTCGAGGACCAGCAGCGAGAGCAGGGGGTCCAGATTCAAATCCGCCGTGTGCCAGCGCGCGGCGGGAACGGGCGCGGGCGGGTCGTCGCGCCGCGGCCACAGCAGACTCACCGCGCCTTCCCTGCCCGTGTCGCCTGCCATGCGCGTCGTTCCCTGCCGACCCTGCCGCCGGCGCCAGTATAGCACAGCGCCCCGTGATGACCGGTCGCAAAGGGTCTGTAGCAATGGCATGGGGCGCGTGGTACCATCCCGCCAATCGCAGCAACGCACAGGGGATCAGCGCCATGCAACAGGGGAGCGACCGTTTTCGTCTGGTTGTTCGCAGGGGCCCCACACCCAGCCACAGCTGGGACCTTGAAGGCGAACTGGTCACTGTCGGACGCGACGTCAGCAACGACATCGTCATCAACGACGCCGAGGCCAGCCGGCAGCATCTGCGATTGCGCCGCCGCCGTGGCGGCGGCTACGTGCTGGAAGACCTCGGTTCCACCAACGGCACCTTCGTCAATGGCCAGCGTCTGAGCGGCGCGCGCTCGCTGCACAATGGCGACATGATCGGCATGGGCGAAACGGTCACCCTGGCCTACGAGCGCGTGCCGGGCACCGAAGGCATCGCCGTGGCGACCGGCCCCTGGTCGCGCGAACCCGCGAGCGATGAGCAGCCCGAGGCGGAAGCGGCGCCCCTGCCGGCCGCCCCCGAAGCGGCGGAAGTGCCCGCGCCCGCCCGTCAGGTGGTGGCGCGCGAAGTGCTGGAAGAACCGGCGCCGGCCTACGACTACGACCCCTACGACCTGCCGGAAGAGGAGGAAGAGCCGCGCCGCAACACCATGCGCTGGATTGGCATCGGCTGCATTGTGTTGTTGCTGCTCTGTTGCTGCTTCACCCTGGCTGCCGTGGTGTTGATCGACCAGGCATGTCTGTGGGGCAGGATCCCCCTGCTGTCCGACCTCTTGCAGGCCCTGGGCTTCTACTTCACCTGCTGAAGCGCGCCGCTACTCCAGTTCGTCCAGTTGCGAACGCGCAATGCGATAGTGGTAGTTCTCGCGTGAAGCGGCCAGTCGACCTTCCTCAATCCACTGCAGGATGTCGTCCTCGCTGACTTCCATATAAAGGGCCGCCTCGCTGAGCGACATCACGCTGGGGAAGGTCTCGCGCCGGTTGCCGGGACGCACCGACAGCCCCGGCAGGTTGAGCCCGCCCGCTTGCGCAGGGGCGGCGGGCCGGCCCGTCGCGCGTTGTTCGCGCGCCTCATCCTGCAGGTCGCCCAGCAGGCCCGGCAGTCGCGGCGCATTCGGCGATTCGCCCAGCAGGAACCAGGCGAGCACGGCCACCAGCACCATGCCCAGAAACTCGAGCAGACCGATCACGCCCTGGGCGAAGGAGATGGCGTCGGCATTGCGGCCAAAGGCCAGCGGCACAAAGAAGCCGTTCAACAGCAGGGACATCAGCGCCGGCAGGGTTAACAGGATTCCCGCCGCGCGTACGTGCCGTCCAGCCGTCCGGAGCGATCCGTAATCGACCCGTTGCCGCGCGATCAGGACGATTCCGATCAACAGCAGGATGAGCGCCATCGCGATTTCCTTCGTCTTTGTCCCCTGCTGCCAGTGTACACGAAGTGGCCTCGCTTCGCCGCCCCCGGCCGCTCCCGTTCAGGCGGAATTAATGTTTGAAGCGGGGTCGCTCTTAATGCTCCGCAAATGCAGATTTTGAATGCGCCACAAAATGCAGTACCATGCACGAGTCTGGTGAATGCGGGACAGACCATGGCTTTCGATTTCGAGGCGCTGGCAGGGCACCTGCACGTCGTGGGCGGACGGGTGATCAACGCCGGCCCGCCCGGTTACCTGGTGGAATCGGCGCCGCAACGCGCCGCGCGCGGCCGCGAAATGGATACCTTCTTCGGTCTCGTCCTGCCCGGTGGGGGCCGGCCGGCCCCGGCCGCCTTTTACGAGCGTATGGTGCAGGTCGCCTCCGAGGACTACTTCGAGAGCAGCGGCAGCGTGACCGCCGGCCTGCGCACCCTGCTGAACAACCTCAACGACAATCTGTATCGCCACAACCTGCAGCACGAAACCCGCTTCGAGGCCTGGATGCTCTGCGCCGTGTTGCACGGCAGCGACGTCTTCCTCGCCCGCGTGGGCGGCGGCGCGGCCCTGCTGCAGGTGGATGAGCACATCAGCCCCTTCCCGGCCGAGGCGGAAGGCGGCTTCTCGCCCCCTGGCCTGCCGCTCGGCGCCCAGGCGGAGCCGGACATCCGCATGACGCACTACAGCCTGAGCAGCGGCGCGCGGCTCGTCATGGGCGACAGCAACTTTGAAGAACTGTTGCGCGTCGAGGACAACGGCTCGATGGACGCGCTGGACGGCGACGATCTGGCCCAGGTGATCCTCGGCTTCCGCCGCCTGACCCGCGACAGCCTGAGCCTCATGGCCGTCGAATTTGTGCCGCCGGACGCGCCCTCCGGCATTGCCGCGCGTGAGGCGCTCTCGTCGCGGCGCGAGGCCCACCCGCCGGAAAGCGACGCGCCGCAGGCGCAGCCCGCCGGAATTGGCGGTGAGCAGGTGCGCCGCAGCGCCGGCAGCGCCGCCCTGCGCCTGGCGGACGGGATGGACCGCCTCGGCAACGTGGTCGAGCGCATCGCCGGCCGTGAAGGCGACCCGGAGGCCAGCCGCCTGGCGCGCCTGGCCAACACGGGCAGCATCGTCCTGATCCCGATCGCCGTGGTGCTGCTGGCGCTGGTCATGTGGCTGGGTGGCGCCGGCAGCAGCGAATACGAGCGTTGCGTCGAGGAGGCCTGGCAGGGCGCCCGTCTGGCGCGCAACATCGCCTCCGCCGACGTCAGCGGTACGCTCTCCGGCTGGGCCGCCGTCCAGACGACCGTCGAGCGCTGCACCGCCATGCGCCCCGAGGAAATCGACGTCGCTCTGGTCGAATTGCGGCGCGAGGGCCAGGCGATAGTCGACCGTCTCAATGACATCGAACGTCGTGAGATCTTCGTCGTGGAGGCCTTCCCCAACGCCATTCTGACCGATATCGTGCTGCGCGGGGACGATCTCTACGTGCTCGATTCCGCCAACCAGCAGGTCTACCGCATCACGCTCAACGAGAGCGGGCTTGGCATCGTGCCCGGCTCGCGCCAGCCCATTGCCACCATGCGCCGCGGCGCGCAGGTGGACCTCTTCACCATCGATACCGTGGTCGGCCTCACCTGGTCCGAGGACGGCAGCGGGCTCAGCCAGAACAACGTGTTGCTGGCCCTCGACGAGGCCGGCGTGCTGGTCGAGTATTCGCCCACCTTCCTGGCGCGCGGCGTGCAGGGCTTGCTGGGTACCGAGCAGTGGCGCACGCCGAAACGCGTGACTTCCTGGCGCGGCCGCATTTACATCCTCGACCCCGGCGCCGAGCAGATCTGGCGCTACGATCCGCTCAGCGGCGCCTTCGCCGGCGCACCCATCGGCTACTTCGCCGGCGCCAACCGGCCCCTGCTGGCGCAGGCCGTCGACTTCGCCATCGACGATTCCGGCCGCGTCTACGTGCTCTTCTCGGATGGCGTCATCGCTCTCTTCCGCGCCGGTGAGGAAATCCGCTTTGGCTACGCCGGCTTCCCGCCCGGGCAGGAAATGCGTCACGCCGACGCGATGTTCCTCAATACCGACCCCGTCGCCCCCGCCATCTACATCGTCGACCGCGAGAGCCGCACCATCTTCGAGACCTCGCTGGCGGGCACCTTCATCAACAGCTACCGCACCTTCGACGAAACGCTCTTCGCCAGTCTGGCGGGCATCGCCGTGGACGAAAACCGTAACCTGATGTACGTGCTCTCCGGCAACTCGGTGCTGGCCTTCAACAAACAGGACAGCTGACGCCCCCTGACAAAACGCAGCATTCGCAGCGCTATGTTATGTACGGGCGACATATCATGTCGCCCGCATCCAAAAATCGCAGCGTCATTGTAGGGGCGACATACCATGTCGCCCGACCGGTTAACCTGTCACACGCGGGCGACATGATATGTCGCCCGTACAACAATCCGCAGTCCGGGCAGGGACAATAATCCTGATATACTGCGCGCGTTCGTTTCCGGCGTTGATGAAGGGTGGCCATGCGCATACCGGTCTGGTTGTTCATCGCGGGCGTGCTGGGCGCCATGGCGGCCACGGCCACACTGGCCGGGCTCGCCTGGTTCGGAATCCGCCAACTCTCCCTGCAGGCCGCCCTGGCCGGAATCGAAGTGGCCCCGCTGGCCCTCAACC
>DAOUIB010000471.1:0-9629 GCA_034428275.1 Anaerolineae bacterium | reverse complement strand
CGGGGACATCCCCGACTTCGATTGCGCCACAGTCCCTTTCCGATTGACGAGGCCGCACGCAACCGCTGGCTCGAGCACATGCTGGCCGCCATTGACGAGACCGGCATCGACGAGCCCATGCGCAGCGTCATGCGCAACTATTTTGACCGCGCCTCGGCCATGCTGGTCAACCGGGTCGACCCTGCCGACGCGGATGATTCAGGGCAGGGCTAGCTGTTGTTGTTCAGTACCATGGTTTCAAAGGCTTCGGCCGTCCAGGGCAGGGCAGGGCGGAAAAAATGTTCAAGGATGGCCCTGGCGTAAACGCGGATTTCATGCTGGGCGTCCTCTGCCATGCGCAGTTTTATGAAGTGCATCAGATTGTGCGCGTTCACCTTCATTACCCAGGTGTAGTAGACGCTGAATCCAGGCAGAAAGACCCGCGCCAGCTCTCTTGAAACGCCCGCGTCCAGCGCCTGCCGGTAGAGCCTGAAAGCATTCTCGTAGTGCGCTATCAGGTCTCGCGTCATTCCTGTTGCGCTGGCGTCGTCCAGTTCGCCCTCGCTGGCCTGACGGTTGCTGCGGGCCTGCAGGCGCCACACCTCCGGCACGTAAAAGTCATTCTCCTCGAAGGGCGTGTAGCGCCCGGACTGGGCGTTGGCGCTCCAGGTGCGATGCCGCACCCACTGCCACCATGTCAGCAGGGGAGCGCGGCAACGAAACTTGAATTCCACCATTTCGAAGGGCGAGGTGTGTCGGTGGCGCATCAGGAAAAACAGCAGCTTCCTGTCCCGCTCCGTACCCTTGCTTTCGCCCAGATAGGAAACGCGGGCCGCATTGACGATAGCCAGATCTCCGCTGACTTCCGTAGCGGGATGGGGCATCAGGTCCAGCAATTCGACGTAGCCCTTGTCCAGGACCCTGATTTTCTTGCCAATCAGCGTATCGCCGGGCATTTCCGCTCCCTTCGTGTTCAGGAAAAGAACTGCAGGGCCAGGCGCAGTCGTACTTCAACGTCATCGGGAGAATCGGGGGGCAGGGCCTGCATGGCTGCCTGGGCTTCCGCAAGACTGTATCCAAGTGCGGTCAACGCGTCCATGACTTCCACGTCACTTGCGAACAGGGAAGTTGACGGGAGTGTGGCAAGGCCCTCCCCCAACTTGTCCCTCATTTCCACAACAATCTTCTCGGCAGTTTTTCGGCCAACGCCGGGAACCCGCCTGATGAGTTCCGGCCTTTCGCCCAAAACTGCCTGACGCAAATTGTCCGGATTCATGGTGGACAAAATGGACAATGCGAGGCGGGGCCCGATTCCGCTGACTTTCATCAGGTTACGAAACAACTCGCACCAGGCACTTTCGGAGAAACCGTAGAGGGTGAAACCGTCGTCGCGCACCACCATGACGGTGTGAAGAAAAAGCTCGGCGTTCAACGCCTGGCGCTGTGGTTCCGGTGTGAAGACCTGATAACCGACTCCATTGACGTCAATGACCACGTAGTCCTCGCCAAGTGAAGAGACCCTGCCCCTCAGGCTGACGATCACGACCGGTCATCCTGCAGTTCGCGATAACGGGCGCTATGGAGGTCGGTAATGGCCACTGCCAACGCATCGGCTGCATCGTCCGGCCGAGGCCTTTCTTCCATCCCAAGCAGGACGCGGACCATCTCCTGCATCTGGCTTTTGCCGGCGGCGCCGTAACCGGCGATGGCCTGTTTAACCATGTTGGGTTTGTATTCGTAAATCGGCAGACCGGCCATGGCCAGGGTCAACAAGATGACTCCACGACCCTGTGCGACCGTGATGGCGGTCGTCACATTTCGCGCAAAAAACATTTCTTCGACGGCGGCCCGCTCCGGGCGCCATGTTCCGGTAACTGCTTCCAGTTCTTCATGTATGCGCTGCAGGCGCAAATGCATGGGCTGGCCCGCTTCGGTGGTTATCACGCCATGACCCGGCGAGACAAGCGAACCGTCCGGCCTTTCCTGTACCAGCCCCCAGCCCACACTGGCCGTGCCGGGATCAATGCCAAGAGAAAGCATTAGCTGCTTTCGTAAGCCGCAGCCAGCTCATCGCTGATTTGCAGATTCGAAAACACCGACTGCACGTCATCCAGTTCTTCCAGGTTCGCATGCAGGCGCATGTTTTGCAGCGCCCTGGCCTGCGGCAGGCCGGTTTCGTTGGCAGGTTCCCAACGCAGGCCAGACTCGGCGATAGTGAAGCCGGCGTCAACGAGCGACTGCTCCACGTTGGCCAGCATTTCATAGGGCGTCCAGACCTCGACCAACCCTGGTTCTTCCACGACGTCGTCGGCGCCGGCCTCCGCAGCCAGCAGGAAAACTTCCTCAAAGTCAGGCGATCCCTCCAGGGAGATGAAACCCTTGCGCCTGAATTGCCAGGTTACGGCGCCTGCTGAAGCCAGACTGCCGCCAGACTTGTTGAGCGCGTGCTTGATTTCCGCCAGAGTGCGGTTGCGGTTGTCCGTTAGCGTATCAATGAGATAGGCGACGCCATCCGGCCCGTAGCCTTCGTATGTGATCTCGACCAGGTCCTCACCTTCCAACTGGCCGGAGCCGCGCAGGACTGCGCGTTCGATGTTTTCCCGCGGCATGTTTCCCGCCTTTGCCTTGGCAACGGCCAGTTTCAGACGGGGATTGCTGGATTCATCGGCGCCTCCCTCCCGGGCAGCCACCGTGATTTCCCGGGCCAGACGCGTGAAGACCTTTCCTCTTCTCGCGTCTTCGGCGCCCTTCTTGCGCTTGATGGTGGACCATTTGCTGTGTCCGGACATGAATACCTCCAGGCAACGCCTGAGGAATTGTAGCCGAGGCCCAGGCCAGTGTCGAGACGGGCTGTGCTATACTTGCCGCCCTAAACAAGCGAAGTTTTCCTCCCTGCTGCAGGAGCAAATCATCAGGATGACAACGGCGTCGTCGGGGGTCAGGGAAGAATCGCAACAGGCCAATCCCCAAATTCTTGCCTGGACCATTTTGCTGCTGGCCTTCGCGTTGTTTTGCCTGCTGTTTGTCACGCTGCTCGTCACGGCGGAGCACTTTCTCTTTCAGTCTTCCCATCCAATGGAAGTGATTTTGAATGTTGGCCGTGGCACCGTGAGTGTTTCCGACCTCGCCAATCCGGCTGAACAGGTTGGAATCAACGGGTCGGCGATTCCGGACGGAGTCATCGTCCGCACGGACCCGCAGTCGCAGGGGACCATCAATTTCATCGATGGCGAAGAGGGGGAAGAACGACTGCTGGCAACGCTTACCCTGCAACGCAATTCCCGGGTCACCCTGCTCGGCGCGCAGAGTCCGCGCTTCCCCTGGAGCCGGCGTGGACATGAAATCGCTCTTCAGGATGTGATCGGCGAAATGAATCTCACGATATCCGACTTTTCCGGCCAGGACATTCGCGTGTATGGCAGAACGCCGGGACGCGCCTGGTTGCAAATGTCCGGGCCCGGCACCTACACCATTGAGGGTGCATCAGAAGAACTGCGTCTGTTCAACCATGACGGTCAGGTGCGCCTGGAAACGGCGGGTGGCCTGCAGAAACAGGTCGTGCCGCCCGGCGCACAGGGCGCCGTGCTTTACGAATCCCCGCGAGTTGAAATCCGACCGGGATACGTGAATTTGCTCAAGGATGAGGACTTCGTCCAGGTGGGGCGTGGCGCGTCGACTTCGGAAGGCGCCGCCTGGACATGCGACCACGGCCCAGCGGACAGTCCTCCCGGCGCCCATGAGATTCTGAACGCATTCGGGCTGGAATCGTTGCGCTTTTTGCGTGAAGGGGGCGTGACCTCCCACGGAGAAAACTTTTGTGTGCAACAATTCGGCCAAAGAGGGCTGGACCTGAGCGAACTGGACCTCGATTACCTCTCTATTCGAGTGTCATTCTTCGTTGAGCGCGCGTCCCTTGGTTCCTGTGGCACTCTTGGAAGTGAATGTCCCCTGATGCTGAGGATGGACTACCTCAATCAGGAATACCTTGAATCGCAACGGGACCCACAAACGGGCGAAACCGGTGTTCGCGCCGTTCCGCCCGGTGGCGACGCGATAAAGTGGCGCCACGGCTTTTTTACCCATACCCGGGAAGAATGGCCGATGCGCTGCGACACCTGCATCCAGGACCATCAACTTATCCATGAAAAGAGCTGGTACGTCTACGAGAGTCCCAATTTACTGACCCTGTTCTCCCCGGATCCGCCCCCTGAAATCATCGTCGGCGTCTGGGTCTATGCCTCCGGGCACGAATATGACGTTCGCGTTCGGGACGTGGCCCTGCTGGCCAAACGAAAGTCTTGACAGGGCGCCACCCTTACGGGTGAATTGCGCAGAACGCCAGCCACTGCTACAGTGCTGCTGCCACAAAACTGTTCCGTTACACTGCAACGAGGGGCTTGCGTGGGCGACCTGAGTTCCGAAAACCTGTTGACTGGTCTGGCGATGTATGCCGCGCTGACAGTCGTTGCGGTATGGGCCACACTGGTCATTTGGAGTTGGCAGGATGCGGGCCTGCGAACCCGTAGCATTGCCCTCCGTTTTCTGGTGGCAATTCTGGTTGCCCTGTTGAACGTGCCGGGCCTGTTCATTTACCTGATGCTGCGGCCACGGCAAACGCTCGGTGAAAGCTATGAACGGTCTCTGGAAGAGGAGGTGTTGCTCCAGGGAATCGTGGAGCGAATGGCCTGCCCTTCCTGCAAGGCCCACACACGGTCGGAATGGCAACTGTGCCCGGCCTGCAATACGCGGCTCCGCAGGCCCTGCACGCGCTGCGGCAATCTCCTCGAATCCGATTGGGAGCGTTGCCCCTGGTGCGCCTCCCGCCAGCCTTTGACCAGCGAAGAAGACTGGTCAATTACGCCGCAACGCGTTCGTCCGGCTTCAGCGGGCGGGGGCGGCAGGGCCGGTCCCGTGGGAGACGTCGGGGCGCAGGGCGCGAATAGCTAAAGTTCGTCGGCTTCACCGACGACGTGGACCTTCAAAAAGTTGGTCTGGCCCCCGATGCCAAAGGGGACGCCGGCGATGATCACCAGTCGGTGACCGCGTTCCACCATGCCCGCCCGGTTGGCCGCGCGGACCACCGTGCCAATCATCTCGTCTGTAGTGCTGAAGTGCGGCACGAGCATGGGGATGACGCCCCAGACCAGCGCCATTCTGCGAAAAATGTGGTCGCTGGGCGTCACGCACAAGATCGGCGTGCGGGACCGTTCGCGGGCGATCTGGCGTGTCGTATAGCCGCTATGCGTGGACGTCACTATGGCCCGGCAATCCAGCACGGCGGCAATGCGGCTGGTGGCTTCACTGATGGCATCGGACATTCGCTCACGTTCTTCATGGTCCGATTGCGCCTGAATTCGCCCGGGAGTCCAGCCGGAGAGCAGTGCACCTTCCGCAATGACGGCGATGCTGGCCATGGTTTCGACCGAGATGACCGGGTAGCTGCCGACGGCCGTTTCATTGCTTAGCATCACGGCGTCGCTGCCGTCCATGATCGCATTGTATACATCGCTGGCCTCGGCCCGGGTAGGCCTTGGGCTCTCCACCATGGAATTGAGCATTTGCGTCGCTGTAATGACGGGTTTGCCCGCCTGGTTGCATAGGCGAATGATGTGTTTCTGATGGCCGGGAACCTCTTCCGCCGGTGTTTCAACGCCCAGGTCGCCCCGCGCCACCATTATGCCGTCCGACTCGGCGACGATTTCCTCTATGTTTTGCAGGGCTTCCCGCTTTTCGATTTTCGCAATCAACCAGGGATCGATCTCGCAGCCCGAGTCTTCGATCAGGGCGCGCAGGTCCTGCAGGTCACGACCGCTGCGCACGAAGGACAGCGCAACAAAGTCGGTCTGTTTCCGCAAGGCGAATCCCAGATCTTCGCGGTCCTTGTCGGTAATGGCGGACAGCGAAAGGCGGGCGGTCGGTGCTGTGACGCCCTTGCGCGAATAAAGCGCGCCACCTGTGACAACCCTGCAGGTCAGCGTCTCTTCGTCCCTGGCGGTGACGAGAAACTCAAGGTCACCGTCATCCAGCAGCAGCGGCATGCCCTGGTGGACGTCGCGCATGAATTCGGGATGGGGAAGAAGCAGGGTATAGCGGTCGCTGTTCGCCAGGGACGCATTGAGTGTCAGCCGAACGCTGTCGCCCTGGTCAAGGTTCAGCGGTTCCTGCGGGATTTGTCCTATGCGTATTTTCGGACCCTGCAGGTCGCACATAATGGCGACGACTTCATTTTCTTCCCGGGCAATGTGACGAATGCGATCGATGGTTTCACCATGGACGTCGTGCTCGCCGTGCGAAAAATTGATGCGCGCCACGTTCATGCCGCCACGAATGATGGCCCGCAGGGTCCCCTCGTCGCTGGAGGCCGGGCCGATGGTTGCCACAATCTTGGTGCGTTTCTGGTCAAGCCGGCTGCCGGACAAGGAGTCCCTCCAGGTTACTGGCGAAATCGGGAAAGGTTGCTGAACGCCTGCAGGCCCGGGTAAGCCGCTGCAGTGCCAAGCCTTTCTTCAATTCGCAGCAGTTGATTGTACTTGGCCACCCGGTCCGAGCGGGCCGGCGCGCCCGTTTTGATCTGGCCGGAATTCATGGCAACCGCCAGATCGGCGATGGTACTGTCTTCGGTTTCACCACTGCGGTGACTGGTGACCACAGTCCAGCCGTGCCGCTGGCTCAACTGGCTGGCCGCCATCGCCTCGGTCAAACTGCCGATCTGGTTGACCTTGCAGAGCAGTGAATTGGCCGCGCCTTCGCGAATGGCGCGGCGCACGCGCTCCACGTTGGTGACGAGCAAGTCATCGCCCACGATCTGGACCCGATCGCCGACCCGATCAACGAGCTGGCACCAGTGTTCCCAGTCGTCTTCAGCCAGTCCGTCCTCAAGTGAAATGATGGGGTAACGACGCGTCCAGTCTTCCCAGAAGTCGACCATTTCCGCGCCGCTCAGCGTCCGCCCCTCAATGTCGAGGTGATACTCGCCATCATGGTAGAGTTCGCTGGCAGCCGGATCCAAAGCAATATAGACGTCATCGCCCGGCCGCAAACCGGCAGCCTCTATGGCCTGCATGATGACATCCAGCGCCGCCTCGTTGGAACCCAGCGAGGGCGCGTAGCCCCCTTCGTCGCCAACGCTGGTGCCGTGGCCCCGGTCATGCAAGATGCTTCCCAGGCGTTGATAGATTTCCACGCCCATCTGCAGGGCTTCCCGAAAGCTTGCTGCGCCCGTCGGCATCACCATGAATTCCTGAAAATCGGTGCTGTTGCTGGCGTGCTTGCCCCCGTTCATGATGTTCATCATGGGCACGGGCAACTGGTGGGCGTGTATTCCTCCCAGAAAAGCGTAAAGCGGCAGGCCACTCGACTCGGCGGCGGCGTGGGCCAGGGCCAGGGAAACACCCAGGATCGCATTGGCGCCCAGTCGCGACTTGTCCGGCGTGCCGTCAAGCGTCAACATGGCCTGGTCAATGGCCTTGTGCTCCCGGGCGTCCATGCCGCGGACCAGCGAAGCCAGAGGGCCATTGACGGCATCAACGGCCTGTAGCACACCCTTGCCGCCATATCGCGACTGGTCTCCGTCACGCAGTTCGAGGGCTTCGTGCTCTCCGGTAGAAGCGCCGCTGGGGACAATGGCGCGGCCAAAAGCGCCGTCGCCCAGTTCGACGTCGACTTCCACGGTCGGGTTGCCGCGTGAATCCAGCACTTCACGCGCATGCACCCTCTCGACCTGCATTCCATCGCCTCCATTCTGCAGTCCCGGGCGGCGACCAGTATACACGCATTCCGCTCAATTGCGCATCTACCCAAATGTGATAAGGTGGCCCCCGAAGGAGCGGCTTGCGGTTTCAGGCGGCAGTTGACCACCATGCAGGGCAATTCAAGGCGTCAGGTCTATCTGGACCACTCTGCCTCCACGCCCGTCGACGACAGGGTGCTGGACGCCATGATGCCATGGTTTACTCAGGACTTCGGCAACGCCTCGTCTCTCCACGGGCCGGGACGCAAGGCCGAGCAGGCTATCGAGGACGCGCGCGAAACCGTGGCGCGACTCCTCAATTGTCAACCCGGTGAAATCGTGTTCAACGGCGGTGGCACGGAAGGCGACAACCATGCCATACGTGGCGGCGCCTGGTACATGCGCCATGCGGGCCATGGCGCGCATCTCGTCAGCAGCCCCGTGGAGCACAGCGCAGTCGGGGAGACGCTGGCCCGGCTGTCCGGGGTCCAGGGATTTACGCATAGCCTGACAGCAGTCGATCGCTACGGCCGCTGTACGCCGGATGCATTTCTTGCGACCTGCCGGCCCGATACGGTGCTGGCGAGCTTCATGCTGGCCAACAACGAGGTCGGTAGCCTGCAGCCGGTTGCCCAACTGGCCAGGATTGCGCGTGAGCGAGGGATCCTGTTTCACAGCGATGCCGTCCAGGCCGCCGGACAGGTGCCGCTCGACGTTGCTGAACTCGGCGTTGACATGCTCAGCATTTCCGGCCACAAGTTTTACGGTCCGAAAGGGGTTGGCGCGCTCTACCTGCGCAAGGGAATCCACCTTGAACCGAACCAGACGGGCGGCAGTCACGAAGACGGGCGCCGGGCCGGAACCCACAATACGCCGCTCATCGTCGGCCTCGCCCGGGCCCTGGAACTTGCGGAGCAGGAACGGGAGAAACACGTCGCGCGCTTCCGATTTATGCGCGATCTCCTGATTGAGCAGGTCCTGTTGAGAGTGCCGGGCGCGGAACTGAGCGGACATCCGGTCGAGCGCCTGCCCGGACATGCCAGCTTTGTGCTGGACGGCATGGACAGCGGGACCTTGCTCATGCATCTGGACGTCAACGGCGTGGCGGCCAGCGGCGGTTCGGCCTGCAAGACTGGCGACCCGGAACCTTCTGCCGTATTGCTGGCGATGGGCTACAACGAGCGCCAGGCCACCGGCGGTTTGCGCCTCACGGTGGGCCGCAGCACCAGTGAAAGAGACATTGACCACACCGTGACGGTGTTGGCAAGCTCGGTGGAGAAATTGCGGCGGATGGTGGTAGCAACATGAGCGAGCGGGTCGTCGTCGCCATGAGCGGCGGCGTTGACAGTTCGGTGGCCGCAGCCCTGCTTAAGCAGCGGGGCTACGAGGTCATCGGCATGATGATGCGCCTTTGGGCCGAACCCGCCGTCAACGGGCCGGCCCACAACCGCTGTTGCACCCCTGGCCAGATGGCGGATGCGCGCAGAATCGCGAACCTGCTGGACATACCCTTTTACGTGCTGGACACGCGCGACGTCTTTCGCCGCAAAATCGTGGAATTCTTCATCGAAGGACACCGTCAGGGGGTAACGCCCAATCCCTGTCTCGAATGCAACCGGCACATTCGCTTTGACTGGTTGCAGGGTCATGCGTTGGCCCTCGATGCCGACTATCTGGCGACCGGCCACCACGCGCGCGTCCGTCGCGGCCGGGACGGCAGGTATCAGTTGTTGCGCGCGGTTGACCGGCAAAAGGACCAAAGTTACGTGCTCAGCGTTTTGGGTCAGAAGCAACTGGCGCACACCCTGTTTCCAATCGGCGACTATTGCAAGCCCGACGTGCGGGAACTGGCACGGGAATTCGGCCTGCCCACCGCCGCCAAACAGGACAGTCAGGACCTTTGCTTCCTCGGCGACGGCGA